>JANXWY010000216.1 GCA_025350905.1 Verrucomicrobiota bacterium | reverse complement strand
CCTACCGCCTCTTTCAATTGCATTGGCTGCGGCGTTCGGATGCGGCTACCGTTGCGAGAGGCAGTTTGTCGGTGCCCTCGCTGCCGCACCAATTATGCGATTCAGAGGGTTTCCGACTCTCCTCTTGCGTTCTTGCTCGTGCCTGAGCTTGATCACGTGGCTTCGCAGTCGGCACGGCCATCGCGGCGTGCCTGTCCACCCGACGTCAAGGCGGCGCTTTCAGTCTTTGGTCTGAACGAGACGACTACGATCGAGGGAGCGCGCCAAGCTTATCGAGAATTGGTCAAGTCTTACCACCCCGATAAGGTGGCGCACCTTGGCGCGGATTTGCGCCGTCTCGCTGAGGCAAAGACAAAAGAGATAAATGGTGCGTTCAGAGTCTTGGAAAAATTCTATGCCGCCTAAATATCAAAGGATTGAAAAGACCGGAGAGCGCAGGGGCGCTCGCGGAATTGATAGACTCTCACGGATAGAATTGCTGGGACGCACTGTTGATCGTCGCGGGTATTGCAGAGGAAAAAACCACGCCGGTCAGTCCACGAAGCCCAGTTCGTTCGAGAGCAACAGGACTTGCGCATATTTCTCCAGCGGCGAAAGCGTCGCAGTGCTGGGCGGCGGCAAGGTTAGAAATTTTTCGGCGGTGCGAATTTCGTCCCGCTCCGCCGGGCGCTGCCAGGCCAAGCGACAGAGCGTCTGAATTTTTTCTGGCTCACTGTTCGCCTGTTTGACCTCGGCACGAGCGACCAGGCTGCGCGCCTGCTCGATCACGAATGGACTGTTCATCATGAACAAAGCCTGCTGCGGCACGGTGGTGGCGAAACGGCCCTGGCTGCTGACATCCGGATTGGCGAAGTCAAACGTGCGGAACAGGCCGGGCAGATTCTGGCGGTCAATCAAGCCATACACGGTGCGCCGCGGCGAGAACGGTTCCGCAATAATATCCACCGGCAGGCCGCCGAGCGTGGGATCCAGCTTGCCGGAAACGGCCAGCAGTGTGTCGCGCATGGCTTCGAAATCGAGCCGGCGACGGTTCATGCGCGAAAGATAGCGATTATCCGGATCGGCCTTAAGACTCGCGGCACTGGCCTCGCTGCTTTGCTGGTAAGTGGCCGAGAGCACAATCAGCCGATGCAATTTCTTTGTGCGCCAACCGTCCGCCATGAATGTCGCCGCGAGGTAATCGAGCAACTCGCGTTGCAGCGGCACTTCGGTGCGAATGCCAAAATCTCCCGGCGTGCGGACGAGGCCTTCGCCGAAATGATGCCGCCAGACGCGGTTGACATAGACCCGCGCGGTGAGCGGGTTGTCGCGACTGGCGATGGCTTGGGCCAGTTCCAACCGTCCGCTTCCGTTGGTGAAGGGAGCGGCGCTGACCGCGCTCAACACTTCCAAAAAATGGCGCTGCACTTCCGGGCCGGGATTATTCGCGTTTCCGCGCAGGAAAACGTGCGAGTTGCCCGGGTTGGCTCGGTCGGCCATGGCCATGGCGCGCAGTGGAACGCCGGGATGCGTCCAACTCAACGCTTCAATGCGATTGCGGTATGGGGCCGCGCCCTCGCCCAGCCGGCGGGCATGAATCTTTCGGACTTCATCCTTGGGCGGATTGGCCGGGGCGCCATCGGCGAAGAGTGCCTGGCGCAGGGCTTCGTGGTCGGCGTCCGGCAATGCCGTCGGCGCCGGTTTCTTCTCCTCGGCGGCCACGGTCAGATTGGTTTTCCAATCGGCGTCGATCGCCCGGAACAATTTGGTGTAGGCATCGGCCACTTGTTTCAATGAATCCGGCGCGCGATCGGTGAGAGCTTTCGCCACCACAGGATTCACCGAGGTTGAATCGGCGGTAAACTTTGCAAGCAGCGGTTGAGCGTTCGTGGAAAAATCTGCTTCCGGCAGTTTGGACAGTTCGAACCACGGCGTGAAAATGGGGTCAGGCTTTTGGCTGCGCGCGTCAAAGTCGGCGATCCAGCGGCGCAGCACACCGGGAATGAGTTTCCGTTCGACGGCGAAGGTTTCAAACTTGGCCGGATCCTCAACGGATTTAGCCTCCCGCACATTCAAAAGGTAATCGCCGACGTTCTGTCGGAGTTCGCCGATGAATTTGGCGATTTCCTTGTCCTTGAACTCCTCCATCTCCACTTCGATTTTGGCTTTTTGCTTGAGGTAATCCTGGTACTCCGGCGAATCGCGCAGGGGTTGGAGCAAGGGTTTCTCGGCCGGCTCCTCGCTGCTCGCGAACACGCCGTGCAACGCGTAGTAATCCTTCGTCGGGATCGGATCGAACTTGTGGTCGTGGCAGCGGGCACAGGTGACCGTGAGGCCCAACGTGCCACGCGTCACCACGTCAATCCGGTCGTCAATGATGTCGTTCTGATTGTTCAGAAACCGGCGGCCCAGCGTGAGGAAGCCCAGCGCGGTCAGCGGGGTTTTGTCTTCGCCCTGCGGCAACCGGTCGGCGGCGATTTGCTCGATCAGGAATTGATCGTACGGCTTGTCGTCGTTGAAGGCGCGCACGACGTAATCCCGATAGGTGTACGAAAACGTGTATCGTCGCTCTTCGCCGCCCGCCAGATAACCCTTGGTGTCCGCATAGCGCGCCACGTCCAGCCAATACCGTCCCCAGCGCTCGCCGTAATGCGGCGAGGCGAGCAGGTGATCCACCAGTTGGGCATACGCCTCGGGTCGTTTGTCTTTGACGAACGCCTCGACTTCCTCCGGCGTCGGCGGCAGCCCGGTCAAATCATAACTGATCCGGCGCATGAGTGTCCGCCGGTCCGCCGGCGGCGCAGGCTTGAGTTTTTGTTGTTCCAGCTTTGCCAGCACGAATGCATCCACAGGGGTTTGCACCCAGCGCGACTTTTTTACGTCCGGGGGCGCGGGCTTGGTCACCGGCTGAAACGCCCAATGGCGCGCGCGAGCCTCGGCGACGTCCCGAAGTGACCGGGGCCCGCGGCCGGTGCGCGGGTCCGGCGCGCCCATTTTCACCCACGCCGCGAGATTGGCGATTTGTTCGGCGGAAAGTTTTTTGTCCTTGGGCGGCATTTGCAGTTCCGGATCCGCGTAACGGACCGCTTTGATCAGCGGACTGGCATCCGGGTCGCCGGGCACAATCACCGGGCCGTCGGTGCCGCCTTTGAGCAAGCCCTCGCGGGTGTCGAGCCGGAGATCGCCCTTAATTTTTTCGGCCTTCTCGCTGTGACAGGAATAGCAATTCTCCGCGAACACCGGCCGGATTTTGTTTTCGAAGAATTCGATTTGTTCGGCCGTGGGTTCGGCGGCCAGGAGCGATGCACCACTCGCCAGGCTCACAATTCCAATGAAACTACAAACTCCAAGACTTAAAACGCTCAGAAGGGAATTGGTGGCTTGTCCGCCCTCACCCCGGCCCTCTCCCCCGAGGAGAGGGAGAATCATTCGCCGCCTTCTGGCGATGCGGATGCTTTGGGCCGTTGCCTGTCTTCCCGATCGAGCAGTCAAATTGCGAAGATAACGGGTGAAACTTTCGAGTAATCGGGAGGCGTGATTTGCTTCTCCCTCTCCCCCGGGGAGAGATTCCACGAGCCGCCAAGGCTCGCGATTTGTTCCCCTGAACCTCCCGTCGGCAAGTCCTTGGAAATCAACGCGGCCTCCGGGAGGTTCATGGGTAGGGTCAGGGTGAGGGCGAGCGTCAATCCATTCTCGTCTTCGCTCTCCTATTACAAATGTGTACTTCCTGACAGTAAAAACATCCAGTATCCAACCTCCAACGCTGAACCTTCGTTGATAGGGCGACTGTCGGAACAGTGGACGTTCGATGATCGATGTTGGTGGTTGGATGTTCACTCCCTTCACTTCACGCGATCAACTCCTTGACCACGTTGCCATGCACATCGGTCAGCCGAAAATCGCGACCGGCGTGACGGAAGGTCAGCTTGGTATGATCGAAACCCAGCAGTTGCAGGATCGTCGCGTGCAAGTCGTGGACGTGGACGGGTTTCTCCATCGCTTTGAATCCGAATTCATCCGTTGCCCCGTGAACATAACCGCCGCGCACCCCCCCACCCGCCAGCCACATACAGAAGCCATGGTGATTATGATCGCGCCCGTTGATCTTGCCGGCGTTCGCGCCCGGCGTCGGGAGCTCGACTGTGGGCGTGCGGCCAAATTCGCCGCCCCAGATCACCAGCGTGTCCTCCAGCATGCCGCGTTGCCGGAGATCCGATAGCAATGCGCCGATGGGTTGGTCGGATTCCCGGGCCAGTTTGCGATGGCCATCCGCCAGATCGTCGTGATGATCCCACGGCTGCCCTTCGCCATGCCACACCTGGACGAAGCGGACGCCCCGTTCGAGCAATCGGCGCGCAATCAATAATTGCCGCGCTTGCGTTCCTTCGCCGTAGAGTTTGCGCACACTTTCCGGCTCGCGGGTGGTGTCGAACGCATCCGTCGCGTCCATCTGCATCCGATACGCCAATTCGAACGACTGGATGCGCGCTTCCATTTGCGCGTCCTGTGCGCGCCGGCGGGCGTGCTGTTCATTGAGCTGGCGCAGCAGGTCGAGTTGCTGTCGTTGTTCCTCGGACGAAACCGATTTGTTCTTGATGTGCTCGATCAGCTTCTCCAGCTCCTTGTGTTTCGTGTCGATATACGTGCCCTGAAATATTCCCGGCAGAAACGCGCTCTGCCAGTTCTGCGATTCCTGAATCGGATAACCGCCAGGACACATCGAGATGAAGCCCGGCAGGTTCTGGTTCACCGTGCCCAACCCGTAACTGACCCACGAGCCCATGCTCGGTCTTGGCAACCGGGCTTCGCCGCAGTTCATCAGCAACAACGATGGTTCGTGGTTCGGCACATCGGCATGCATCGA
>JANXWY010000196.1 GCA_025350905.1 Verrucomicrobiota bacterium | reverse complement strand
GGGTCATTTCCCTGGCCAAGTGCTCGCCTTGCGAACGAAACTGCTCCAGAAAGCGCCGGTCGCGTGGGTTCATGTTCAACGATTCAGCTCTCATTGAGAACTGAATATATTGTAACGTTACTATATTGTCAATATACTAGGCATCCCGCAGATTGCCAACGCCCCCACGCCGCCCATCATCGTGCTCGATCCGGTGGACAACCAGACGCGTTTCCCGATCAACAAGGACATCTTCCTCACCCGCATCCGCACGCAGCTCAACTCGAAGTCGGCGGGCAAGGTCACGTTCCTGGCACGCGATCGCATGGCGGCGTTGGAAAAGGAGCGCAACCTCAAGCGCGAAGGCGCGGTCACAGCGAGCAGCGATCCGGCAAAGCAGGAATTCCTGGGTGCGAATTATTTTCTGACCGGCACACTGCAAGGCCTCTCGACGCGCACGTCGAAGGGCACGAGCGATTACATCCTGTATGCGTTTCAACTGATTGACGCCCGCACCAGCGCGATCGTTTGGGAAGACAACGCAGAAATCAAAAAACAGGGTCTGGAAGACGCGGCGTATCGGTAAGACGGCACGCCGTGAGTGTGCCCATGAATGAAATTCGAGCAACCCCGGGTGATCATCAGCCGAATCCGGTTGATGGCTTATGGTCGAAGTTTGGTCCGGCGATGCCCGTTTGGGCCGTTGTAGCGATTGTCGTCACCGTTTTCTGCTTTCCTACCAAGGTCTGCGCGTGTGGGTACATGATCCCAAGCACATTGCCGCAGACGATCGGAGCGGCGCTTTTTGCTTGGATTCCGTTTTGCATCCCTGGTCGCAAACACTGGGCAACGCGGGTAATCCTTATCACCGCCGTGGTTTTTGCGACGGCAGTTTTCGGGAGCAACCTCGCTGACGTACTTTGGCTGAGTCCTCACGCTGGAAAGTGGGCCCACTGAATTGCCGATGATTCATCAACAATTTGTAGATTTGGATGACTCGGTATTGTACTGCGGCGGGAAGGGGAGTCCCTCGCCACTCTTGATCGGAGGTGCGTCGTGGAGGATTTAGTCTTGCGCTCGCCCTCACCCCGGCCCTCTCCCCCGGGGAGAGGGAGAAGCTATTCACGCCATTGCAAATTTCCAACGCTCCCTTTGCAATCGCCGTCTCATTCTACTTCGCTTCGAGCCGCACAAGTAACCCTGTGCGTCCGAATTCACCCGGGACCATCGAGCCATGCTCCCTCTCCTCGGGGAGAGGGCCGGGGTGAGGGCGGGTTAAGCACTAACTGCATTCCGGCCATTTTTCGGAGCGGAACATCGAACACCGAACATCCAACATCCAACATCCAAAACAGAACTCGCAATCGCGCCCGGCATTGGATGTTCAATGTTCAATGTTCGATGTTGGGTGTTTTATGGCTGGCCTTGTTGCTTCTCACCGGCTGCGCCACGACGCCGCAGCACCACGTCGATTTGACCGGCAACATCCTGGTGGACGGACCGAACATGATCGCCGACGGACCGCCGCGTGACAAAGTCCTCTGGCAATACCGCACCGCCGTCGCCGCCATGCGCCAGGGTCAGTTTAATGTGGCCAAGCCGCTGCTCGACGACGCGTTGCTCACGCTGCAGGGCATTTACGGCAAAGACCCCGAGGCGCGGAAGTCGCGCGGCTACTTCTCGCGCGAAGCCCGCAAGACTTTCATCGGCGAACCGTATGAGAGGGCGATGGCCTATTTTTATCGCGGCGTAATTTATTGGATGGACGGCGAACTGGACAATGCCCGCGCCTGTTTCCGCAGCGCCGAGTTCGAGGACAGCGACGCCGAGAAAGCGGAATATGCCGGCGACTGGGTGTTGCCGGAATACCTCGATGGGCTCGCCACCACAAAGCTCGGCAACGATGGCGCGGACGCCTTGAAGCGCGCCCGGGCCGACGTCAAGAACATCACCTTGCCCGACTACAACCTGAAGGCAAACGTGTTGTTCATCGTCGAGTTCGGGCCGGGGCCGCTGAAGTACGCCACCGGGGAATATGACCAGGAGTTGCGGATTCGCACGCGCAGTTCGCCGCTGGTTTCCGCCCGCATCAAGGCCAGTGGCATCGACCTCGCGGTCGCGCCTTGTGATGATTTGAATTTCCAGGCGACCACGCGCGGCGGTCGAGTCATGGATCACGTACTCGGCAACAAAGCCGCCTTCAAGGGGGCCACCGGTGTAGCGGGCGATGTCGCCTTGATCGGCGGGTTGGCCACCGCGGCCGCCAGCAACAATCGCACGACGCAAAACATCGGGCTCGGTATCGCGCTCGCCGGGCTTATCAGCAAGGGGATTTCCGCCGCCACCACGCCGGAGGCCGATATCCGCACCTGGGATAATCTTCCGCAGTTTATCAGTTTCGCAGCCGTGAAATTGCCGCCCGGTGAAAATGTCGTGACGGTGGAATTCCTCGACGCCCGCGGACGGGCGGACGCCCGGTTGACAAAGACCCTGACCGTCACCATCGCCCCGGACCATGACAAATTGGTATTCGTCAGCGACACTTCCACGACCCCACAAAAATTATGAAATGGTCATGTCAATTTTTGTGGTTGGCCCGCCCTCACCCCTGCCCTCTCCCCCAGGAGAGGGAGAAGCAAGCCTGGGCCCTAAGAACTCTCGTGCCCGTTTGCCGGTCTCCACGGTTCCACTCATTCGCGAAAAAGGTGAATAAGTTAACGGTGATCTGTGCTTGCTCCACAACCAGCGAACGATCCTCCCTCTCCTTGAGGGAGAGGGCTGGGGTGAGGGCGAGCGTCAAAATACAAATGCGAAATTAACAAACCAACGACTCGAACCTTATGAAAATACAACTCGTCCCAGTCCTTATCACCACTTCCGCATTGCTCGTCGCCGGCTGTTCGAGCACGTATGACAAAGGCCCGTATCTCCCGCAGCAATCGAAGACTCCGGCCTATGAAACCACCGAGCCCCTCATCCTGCTGGATCCCGGCGTGCAATATTCCCTGACGCTCGCGACGTATATGCAACGCACGTTGGAGGATGGCCGCCTTGAAGTCGTCGTCGGCTTGCGCAATCGTGAAAACCGACGGATCGAAGTACAGGCTAACTGTGTCTTCAAGGACGCGGCCGGGGTGGCGACCGACGAAACGCCGTTTCAAGCCGTGATCCTGACCGAGAACGCCACCGAGCAGGTGAAGTTTACGTCGGCGAATGCGTTGGCGAAGAAATACACCGTCCGCGTACGGCAGGCGCGGTAGCGCTTGGAGCGCCACGCATTACTTGGCGAGCCGGGTGATTTTGGGGACGAGCCGAGCAAGGCTCGGCGCTCCGATTAAAACCACACGCGTTGGACCAACCAATACGCGCCCGCCAACGCCACCAGAACCGAGCACGCCGGCACGCCGTAGCGCAGAAAGGATTCGCGCTTTCGCAATCGCCAGATGAGAGGCAACACCACCGCCGCCACGGCAATTTGCCCCAGCTCAACGCCGAGATTGAAGGCGAGCAGCGGCATCACCACGCCGCCGGCCTGCGCGCCGATGCCCATTTCGCGCAACACCGATGCGAAGCCAAAGCCGTGGATCAATCCAAACGTGAACGTCAGCAGCCAGCGCCCATGCGGATCGCCATGCTTCCAGACGTTTTCCAGACCGACATAAAGAATCGTCACGGCGATGAGCGGCTCGACGATCCGGCTGGAAACGTGCACCAGATCAAAGGTCGCGACGCCGAGGGTGATCGAATGCGCGACGGTAAAGCAGGTGATGACCTGGAGCGCCGACAGAAAGTTCCGCGTGACGATGAGCAGCGCGAACAGGAACAGCAAATGATCGTATCCGGTGAGGATGTGTTCCACGCCCAGCTTCAGGAAGCCCGCGAAGGAGGGCGTAGGTGCGTGCCCCGTGCCCGTGCCCGCCGCTGACCCGCCCGTGTCGAACTCCACCACGACACGCGTTACATCCTGGTTCAATAACCGTTCGGCAATGGGTTGCCCGATCGCATCGCGCAGCGAAAAATACATGCGGTGGCCGGAGGTGAGCCAGCGGATGACGGGAAAATCCAGGTTCAATTCTTTGAATTCCGGATTCGGAAAACTCAGCGCGACGTCCACGTTATTGCTACTGTCGAGCTGACACTGAACCTCGTCCGGATCAACGGGCACGCCGTCGAACTGCACCAGGCAGTTCGTGGCAATGGCCGTGGCCAGCGCATCGCGGCCCCGGATGAATTCGTCCGGCGACACGGTTCCGTCCCGATTCGCGTCGAGTGGGACGATCGCCTCGGTGTCGCGCACGGAGAAAGTCAGGGTCGCGGCCAGCTGGTTCGTGCGCCATTGGAAGCTGGCGGTGCTCAAGCCCACGTCGTGCGCCTCGGCGTAGCCGACACCGCCCAGGATGGCTAGCCACCAGGCCAAAAGGCTATGAATGTGACACGGCTTTTTCATCGGGCGCCGGTGGGTTACCAAATTCGCTGAGGTAGGGAAAGGGCGTGGTACACATTTCTGCTGTGACCAGAGAAACTGCTCGCATTTCGCGTCGGCGTTTTCCATCATACTCCCGAGTTTTTCACGGGAGAACCCCCCGTTCCGCATGAAAGCCAAAATAATCATCACACCCAAGAAAGCCGTGCTTGATCCGCAGGGCAAAACCGTCCAGACCGCCCTCGAACATATGGGCTACACCGGCGTCACCGGCGTCCATATCGGCAAATACATCGAGATTGATCTCGCCCCCGGCACGGACAAAGCCGCCGCCGAAAAAGCCTTGAACGACGCTGCGCACAAGTTGTTGAGCAACCCGGTGATTGAAGATTACCGGTTGGAAATTGAATGACCTTCCCGCGAGTCAGCTTGAAAGTGAGAAAGTGGGAAAGTGAGCTGGTGGGAGCTGTGCATCGTCCCACTTTCCCACTTACTCACCTGCCCACTTTCTGCTGCGCCCTTGCTGCCAACTCACAAACTACATGAACTTTTCAGTCTTACAGTTCCCCGCCAGCAACTGCGATCAGGACGCCGTCCACGCCGTCCGCCTGCTCGGCCATTCCGCGCGGCTCGTCTGGCACAAGGATGCCTCGCTCGGCGACACCGACTGCGTCATCGTGCCTGGCGGTTTCAGCTACGGCGATTATCTGCGCTGCGGCGCGATCGCGCGGTTCAGCCCCGTGATGCAGGCGGTGAAACAATTTGCCGACAACGGCGGCCTCATCCTCGGCATCTGCAACGGATTTCAAGTCCTCACCGAAGCCGGCCTGCTGCCCGGCGCGCTCATCCGCAACCGCGACCTGCAATTCCACTGCGAAAACATTTTCCTCAAGACCGCCACGAACGATTCGCCGTTCACCAGCCAGATTCCGGCAGGAAAAATTCTTCGCGTGCCCATCGCCCATGGCGAAGGCTGTTATTTTGCCGACGAAGAAACGCTCGCGAAGCTCAAGGCCAACAACCAAATCCTGTGGCAATACTGCGACGCCGGCGGAAACCTGACCGACACCGCGAATCCCAACGGCGCGCTGCAAAACATCGCCGGCATCTGCAATGAAAA
>JANXWY010000150.1 GCA_025350905.1 Verrucomicrobiota bacterium | reverse complement strand
GCCTGCCTCCGGAGGCGGCGTCAGCCGCCGACGTGCTCGCAAGCGGTGTCGAATCAATGCCGGTAGCGACGCTATGGGGCAGGCGAGACGCCTGCCCTACTTTCAAGCGTATCGTTCCCTTCTCCGTAAACTTGCTGGCGTTGCTCAGCAGGTTGAACAGCGTCTGCCGCACTTTCGTGACATCCGCGTGCATCGTCCCGAGGTCTGGCAGGCATTCCACTTCGAGTGTGTTCCCGTTTTTGGTGATGAGCGGTTGCACCGTAGCGGCGACTTCCTTCACCAGCTTGGCCACGTCGAAGTCTTCAAGGTAGAGCGTCATCTTGCCGGACTCGATCTTGGAAAGGTCCAGCACGTCGTTGATCAGGCCCAGCAGATGCTTGCCGGCGCCGTGGACTTTCTGGAGGTCGGGGATGAAGCCCTGCTGGCCGAGGTCCTCCGCTTCCTCCTGCAACATCTCGCTGTAACCGATGATGGCGTTGAGCGGCGTGCGCAATTCGTGGCTCATGTTCGCCAGAAAACTGCTTTTGGCCTGGTTCGCCGCGTCGGCGGCCCAACGGGCCTCCTCCAACTGGGTATTCTTGGCTTCGAGCGCAAGGCGCGCCTGGCGTTCCTGTTCGAGCAACCGTTCGCGCAACTGCTCCGCCTCACGCTTGCGCCGAACGACCAGCGACCGGGCCACGAACGCCCAGCCCACCAAGCCCAGCAGCGCACCACCACTCGGCACCATGATCCAGGCGTTTGCATACCACGGCGGCACGATGCTCAGGTGCGCTACGGCCGGCGTCGAATAGTTCAGGTCGCGGTCAATGGACTGCGCGAAGAAGGTGTATTCGCCCGCCGTCTTGGAGGGCCATTCCAACTCCGCGGTGCGCGTCGCGGGCAACCACGCGGCGTTGGTCCTGGCCGGGGCGGTGTCCACGCGGCCGGGCACCACGGCGTAGCGGTAGAGGCGCTTCTCGGGGCGGGTGCGGAAATCCACGGCATTGACTTTGAACGTCACCAACCGTCCGGCGGTGATGTGTGGCAGCGCCTGCAAATCGGTATAGACCTGATCGGTTTGCACAACGACCGCGGGCATCGGGTTGGTGGCAACGATCGGCTGGTAGGCCGTCAACCCATACTCGCCGCTGAACCACATTCCGCTCGCATCCCGGGCAATGCTGTCAACAGAGCCCGGCAGCAGGCCATCGCCTTCATCCAATGACATCCAGGTGGTGCCATCGTAGCGCGTCACGCCGTTTCCCGTGGCGAACCAAAGCGTGCCGTCGGCCGCGCGGAAGATCTTCACAACGCTGCCCGGGACGAAGGTCCGTCGGTCGGCCGCGATCGGATTCATTCGCTGGCCGTCGAAGCGGGCCAAACCACGTTGCCAACTGCCTGACCAAACGGTGCCATCGGGCCCGCTTTCAAAGGCTCCCACGGACCCAGCCGAAGCGCCGTTTGTCGCGGTGAACTCCGTCCAGTTGGTGCCTTCGTTCCGAACGATGCCACCCTCCGTCGCCATCCATACGGCACCCCGTGGGTCGCAGTAAATGGCATTAACGAAATTGGTGAGCAGTCCGTTGGTTCGGATGAGCGTGGCTGGGCCGTCGGCGCTCGCGAAGCGGACCACCCCATTGGAGGAAGTGCCGGCCCAGATCGCTGCGTCCGCCGTGATCGCCAGGCACGTGAAGGCATTGCTCAGGTGGCCGGCGGAGTTGGTCAGCACCGAAAGCACGCTCCCGCCGCGGAGGATCGCGATCCGCTCCGGGGCCGACAGCAGCGCGGTCAGCGTTGCATAGAGTTTTTCGTCCGGGCCGGGAAACAAGCCGCTGGCCGAGATCGGCAAAGCATTCGATCGAAACCGCTGACCGTCGCGGGTGACTAGGACGTTCGTTCGGGCGAGCCAGACCAGTGCCCCCTCCGGCGTGGCCACCAGGGAACTGACGCGCTCCGTCGGCACCCCATCCGCCGCGGAATACTGCCGGAATGTGCCTTCCTCAAAACGCCACACGCGATCCGAGGTCCCAGACCAGATGGCACCGTCCGGACCGGTTTGGATGTCCCAGCACTCGCGGTTGGCGGCGCCACGCTGGCTGTTTGCGAGATCGCTGGAGGTGTCGAAGTAGGTGAAGCTTTGGCCATCGAAGCGAGCCACGGTGCCGTCCGCGGTTCCAAACCAAATCCGCCGATCCGGCATCACGCTGATGCAGGTAATCCTGCCGGGGGGCAGACCGTCCCGTTGCGTCAACCGGAGGAAGTTGGTGCCGTCGAACCGCACCACACCCTCAGCGCCCGCCGCCAGCCAGACTTCGCCATCCGGTCCGGTGGTCACTGTGCCGGTGTCGTCCGCGGGCAGCCCCTGCTGGCGGGTCCAGCGGAGTTGGTTGGTGCCGTCGAACCGCACCAGGCCCACGCCCGGTCCCGTGACCCAGAGGCGATTCCCGGATGCGGCCAGATGGTAGGGGAAAACGATCTGGTATTGAGTCGAATCCGGGTTCGGTCGCCACGAGTACAAGTTGGTGAACACCGTGCCCTGACCGGCGTGGTAGCGGACCAACGCTCTCGCGGTGCGCCACCAGATCGCGCCGTCGCTCGTGGCCTGCATTTCAAGAATGCCTTCCGTGGGCAATCCTGGCGGCGCGAAGCGTGCGGCGGGAGCGCCGTCCGTAGGGCGATAGCGCCAAAGGCCCTCGCTGGTTCCCATCCAGAAAACGCCGTTTGCATCCAAGCAGCAGCCCAAAGGAGATTCTGGGGACGCCGTCATACCTTGCTCCAGGGTCAGGGGCGAGAATTCACGTCCGTCAAACCGAGCCAGCGCGCCGGCTCCGAAATTCCAAATTGCGCCATCCGATGTGAACAGGTTGCGCCCGGTGGCGTTGAATCTCAGTCCGTCAAGCACTCCGAACTTTTTCCAGCGCCCCTTGACGGACGGAGCCAGCGGAAACTCAAGTTTGGTCAGCCGCGCACGTTCGGCCTCGGCGGCATCGGGATCGGCAAAGATAATTCGACCCGCCTCGTACCAATCGCGTCCGCCGGGAATTTGAGCCCGGACCTGATAGGCGCCCGGCTTTACGTTGGGGAATTTGAACTCGCCCCGCTCGTCCGCGAGGACGGTGGCCGCGACGGTGCCAGGCCCAAAACCCGTAGCAGCCGACGTCAGGAGGCTCTGACTGGCCTTCTGCCCTCTGTCCTCTGCTTTCTGGTTTTCAGTTAGAGCCTCCTGACCCCGGCTGCTACCGGTCGCTCCCGCTGCCGTGAGCACCCAGTCCAAGCGTCGCTGCGATTCATCGGCAGGCTGGAAGCCGAGCCGGTGGGCGGACAATTCGCCAGTGGTGACAAACAGGTCGCAACGCGCGGCGGCAGCCATCGTGAAGGCATACTCACCCGCTGGGTTGGGAGTGACGCGCTCGTCCGGTTGGCTGGGTTGGTGAATTTCGACACTCGCGTTCGGCAATGGATTACCGGCGGCGTCGGTGATCTTCCCGAACACGATCACGGGCAACGCCGCATTCGTGATCGTGGCTTGGCCGACCAACTGGCCGTGATGGCCGTTGGGAGTGCGATCCCGCAGGGGCCGGGTCGGGTCGTCGAAACTCCAGAGCCCCACCAGTCCCGGTTCGTTGCCGGTGAGCCGGCGGTTTAAGTCATGGCGAATCTGCTCCGCCGTGCGCCGGATCCGCCAAACGCGCAACTCAGCCATCTGGCCCTGCGTAAGCCTGGGGCGCGAGTCGCGGTAGTCCCGGTAGATCCCAAGCAGGTTTTCCTGGTTGTTGTTCAACGCGGCGAAGCTCCCGGATCCCACATTGGTCCCGGCGAGGATGCCGTTCAGGTAAAGTTCCATTCCGCCCGGTCCGGTGACCAGAGCCCAATGGACCCACTGGCTCAGGCCTATGGAGGGCGGCGTATTAATGTCCGTTGACTTGGTCGTGCTAAATTGGAGGCCTGCGATTACGGACCCATCGCCGAGCCGACCGAGATACATCGAGTTCGTCGAGTGGCCAAAACTTATGGCCGGTTTGTAATAATCTTCCCGGGAATGCTGGCCGCGCCACTGGGTCCAGCCTTCGACGGTGGTTTCGATCAGGCCGGCGAAGATGTTCGGCGGAAGCGCCGCGTAACTACCATCGCCGGGCAGATTCAGCACGCCGCTCGTGGGCGGGACGTTCCCCGGGAGCGCAGCCGCTCCGGCTTCCGTCAGAACCCAGTCCAGGCGTCGCTGCGATTCATTGGTGGGCTGAAAGCCGAGCCGGTAGGCGGACAATTCGCCAGTCGTGACAAACAGGTCGCAGCGCGCGTCGGCAGCCAGCGTGAAGGCATACTCGCCAGCCATGTTGGGAGTGACGCGCCGGTCAGGTTGGCCTGCCTCGTGAACTTCCACACTCGCGTTCGCCAACGGCTTGCCGGAGGCGTCGGTGATCTTTCCAGACACGATCACCGGCAGCGCTGCGTTCGTGATCGTGGCCAGGCCGATGAGCTTTCCGTCGTGCGCTCCCAGCGAGGCATCCCGCCCCGGATTCGCGGGATCGTCAAAGTTCCAACGGCCGAAGAGGCCCGGCTCGTCTCCATTGAGCTTCTGGAACATGGTGGCGCGGATTTGCTCGGCGGTGCGTTGCGTCTTCCAGATGCGAAAGTCAGCGAGTTGCCCCGTCAGCGAGGCTTGGTTCGTTGGAGCACAGGCATCGTGGCCCACCCAGTTGTTGTCGCCGTTGCGGATCGTCGCGAAGCTGGTCGTGCTGGCATTGGTGCCCACCAGCACCCCGTTCAAGAAGAGCCGCAGGCCGCCGGAACCGCTGACAGCCGCGATGTGAAACCACTCCCTGGCACGGAGCACGTTCGTCGCGATAATGGTCTTTATCTCCCCCCGAGTCGGCCCCGCTCCCAACACGAGATCCGCTGGCGTTGTGTCGCGGGCACCTCCAGGGTTTATCCACATTTCAGAATTGCATTTACCGAAATCAAAAAAGTCGCCGGCCTTCTCCAGTCGATCCCACTTGATCCAACCCTCAACGGTCGCCTCGGTCAATTCATTGAAAATGTTCGGTGGTAACTCGACGTAGCTCTTCCCGTCGAGGTGGAGGACGAGATTGGTACCGGCCGATCCCGCGTCGCGGGAGAAGCTCTGATCAGTTTCTGCTTTCCGTTTTCCGCTTTCTGCTTTTTCGATGGGCTGCACCAATTCAACCACCAAGCTGGCGTGCGGCGTCTTGCCGTCCAACGCCGTTGCGCGTCCGGCGATATTGATGGCACGCCCCAGCTTCCAGACGTTGGTGCGCTCCGAGTAGGGTGTGATCGGCACCGCAAACTGCCAGCCACCGAGTTCGTTTGAGCCGGAAGCGGCCAGGTCCACCGTCGACGCCGTCGTCCACACGGTCAGTGGAGTAATGTCCTGAGAGCCGCTGGTCGCGCGACCGACTTCCGTTCCATTGACCTCGGCGCGGAGGGTGATATTTTGCACGGGCGCGCCAACGGCATCGGTGACATGCACAAGCAACCGCGACCAGGGAACCAAGGCGGTCGCCGAAGGCAGCGTAGCTTCGAGCACTTTGGCCTGGCCCACCAACTTCCCGTGATGCCCGCCCGGTCCGGCATCTTTTACGACGCCGTCCGCCACATCGTCGAAATTCCAGAGCCCCGCCAAACCTTGCTCGCGCCCCGTCAACCGCTGGAACATGGCTTGACGGATTTGTTCCGCGGACCGGGCGATCCGCCAGACTCGGACTTCATCCATCGCGCCCTTGAATTTCACAGGCGGATCATTGGTAGTCACCCCTTCGCCGAGGTAATTGCGCGTGCCATTTTTGAACCCGGAAAAGCTGCCGGTGTATTCGTTGGTGCCGACCAGTGCGCCATCGAGGTAAAGTTTCATCCCGCCTTTGCCGGACACCCCTGCCAGGTGAAACCATTGCTGTGGGCGCAGGATCCCGTTGACCCGGATGAAGTGCAAATTTGGAGCCACGACGAAACTCAGTGCCGTGTTGTCGGCGTAGTAGCCCGTCATGATGGACATATCCATCAGGGCATCGCCGTAATTGAACACGCGCTTTTCCCTGCCGCTCAAATCATCGAAACGCACCCATGCTTCCACTGTGGCCTCGTCGAGGTCGTTGAAGATATTCGGCGGCAGTTCCACGTACCCGCCCGTGCCATCGAGTTCGAGGACGTGGTTGGGGCCAGCGGTCGGTTGCGCGGTGCCAGGGGTGGGTGGCGCCGCGGGTTGGGCGTGCAGCCACGCCCCGGCAAGCAAAGCCGCCAGACTTAGAAAGCTTAAGGTTTTCCGCATGCGCCTGATTTCAACCGGAATTTGGCAGTTGCGCTCTCAGAAGAAAAGGGAAACCACAGATGGTCTTGGCTGAACTCGAGGTAGCGAATCCACTGCACTCCAAAGCTGCGCGACAAAAGCGCGACCCTTTCGATCCATGTCCATCGGGGTCGATCGGTGGTTTCAATTGATTCCCAGCTTCAAATGTTTTCTCCCACGTGGCGCTGCATGACCGAGTGGATCAGGTCGAGCACTTCGGCGGGGCTGGTCGCGCCTTTTTGGATGATCCGCTCCACGCCGCCGTTCAGGCGCCGACGATCTTCCTCCGTCAAGTCCTTCGCCGTGATGACAATGACGGGAATGCGCTGGGCGTCGCCGCGGCGGTGCAACGCATCCATGAACTCAAACCCGTCCATCTCCGGCATCATCAGGTCGAGCAGAATCAAAGCCGGGGTGACTTCGTCCAGTTTTGCCAGGCCCACTTTGCCATTCTGCGCCTCGGCCACCTGCCAGCCGTCCTTCTCTAACGTGCGCCGCAGCATCTCCCGCGCGGAGGGATCGTCTTCAATCACCAGCACGGACTGTTGCCCGGCAGGCTTGCGATACTTCTCGAGCACGTGATGCAAGCGCTGGAAGTCTATCGGCTTGGTGAAATAATCCACCGCGCCGAGGGCGAAACCCATTTGCTTGTCATCCACGATGGTCAGCATGATCACCGGAATGTCCGCCGTGGCCGGCTCCGCCTTCAACGCCGTCAATACCGACCAGCCGTCCAGGCGGGGCATCATCACGTCCAACGTAATGACGGCGGGTTTGAGTTGCCGGGCCAGTTCCAGTCCGGTCTTGCCGTCAGCGGCCACCTCCACGCGGAAGCCATCCTTCTCCAGCGACCGCCGCATGAGGTCATGCACCGCCGGATCATCGTCAATGACGAGCACGGTGGAGTGCGAAGTGCGGAGTGCGGAAGGCGGAGTGGGGCTGACGGTGGCGGTCACCGGTTCGGTAACACCTTCCTTGACCACGGCCGGCAGCGTGACGGTAAAGGTGCTGCCTTTGCCATGCTCACTGGTGACGGTGATGTCGCCGCCCATGAGCTGACAGAACTTGCGGCTGATGGCCAGGCCCAAGCCGGTGCCGCCGAACTTTCGGCTCGTCGAAGCATCCGCTTGCATGAAGGCTTGGAAAAGTTTGCCCAGTTGTTCCGGGGTCATCCCGATGCCGGTGTCGGTGACAGCGAAGTTGAGAGTGGAGAGTTGAGGGTTGAGAGACGAACGCTCGCCCTCACCCCCGCCCTCTCCCCCGGGGAGAGGGAGAATCGTCGGCCGCGCGTTGGCGAGGTTAGCGGCTCCGGTTTGTCGTGAGTCGGCGGGTGTGACTCCCTCTCCTGGGGGAGAGGGTCGGGGTGAGGGCGGTCCATTCTTCCCTACCACTAATCGAATCGTCCCTTTGTCCGTAAACTTGCTCGCGTTGCTCAGCAGGTTGAAGAGCGTCTGGCGTACCTTCGTCACGTCCGCGTGCATCACGCCGAGATCTGCCGGGCAAACCACTTCCAGCCTGTTCCCGTTCTTGGTGATGAGCGGTTGCACGGTGGCGGCGACTTCCTGCACCAGCTTGGCTACGTCGAAATCCTCCAGATACAATGTCATCTTGCCGGACTCGATCTTCGAGAGGTCCAGTACGTCGTTGATGAGACCCAGCAGGTGTTTGCCCGCGCCGTGGACTTTTTGGAGATCGGGGATGAACCCTTGCTGACCGAGGTCTTCCGCCTCCTCCTGCAACATCTCGCTGTAGCCGATGATGGCGTTGAGCGGCGTGCGCAACTCGTGCGACATGTTCGCCAGAAAACTGCTCTTGGCCCGGTTCGCTTCATCCGCGTTGGCCCGCGCTTCTTCCGCTGCTTCGCGCGCCATTTCGAGCTGGCGGTTGGATTCGACGAGCGCCGCCGCCTTGGTCTCAATCTCCGTCCGGGCCTGCTCGGATTCCTTGCGGGCCCGGTGTTCCTCCGCGAAGAGTCGCTCGCGCAATTGCTCCGCCTCACGCTGGCGCCGGATGACAATGGCCCGGGCCACAAACGCCCAAATGGCCAGGCCGATTACCGCGAGCGCCGCCGGCACCATAATGGCTGGGTTCGCCTGCCACGGCAGCACGACCGCCAACACCGCGAGGGTGGGCGGAGAGTAATTCAAATCGCGATCGATGAATTGCACTGCCAACGTCCAGTCGCCCGCCTCTCTTCCCGCCCATTCCATCCCGGTCTGCGTGCTGGCGGGGCCCCAGCCGGCGGCGAGTTCAGCGGCGGACGGCTTGCCCTTGACCAACTGCCAGCGATACTGGCGTTTCTCGGGGACGGTCACGTAATCCACGACTCCAAAGCGGAAGGTCACCCGATCGCCCGCAGTGAAACGCGGCAGCGTCGCCAGATCGGTGTATTCGCGATCCGCCTGGACGGTGATGGACGGTGATTGGGGTCGTCGGGTGATGGGGCGATAACGCGCCACGCCTTTAGTCCAGCCACCGAACCAAACGCTGCCTTGCCGCCCGAAGGCAACACGGCGCACCAGATCCTCCGGCAGGCCGTCGCGATGATCCAACTTCGACCAGGCAGTGCCGTCCGTGAAATAGACGCCCTTGGCGGTGGCCAGCCAGACGCGGCCCGCGTCGTCGCGGTTGACATCGTAGCAGCGAAGCCCGGCCAGGTCGGAGTTGTTGGTGGGCCACGCCGAACCGACTTCGCCTTGCGCATCGAAGAGCGTCGGCCCGCCCATCGTAGCCACGATGACCGAGCCATCCGGCAAGGATTGCAAGCCACGAACGTCGCTTCCACGCTCGTTACGATTCCCCAGTAGCTTCGTCAGATTGGTCATCGTCATGCCATCCCAGCGATGCACGCCGCTCCCGGGATTTCCGAACCACATGACACCACCCCGACCCGCCGCCGCAAACTGGGTCTGGCCGATTTTCCCCCAAGGCTGCGTCGTTGACTCACCCAAGCGGTGGACCCCCGCATCGTCGGTCAACCACAACTCTCCCGCCGTCGATCGAGTCAGCGAATACGTCTCCGAACTCCCCGGCAAGAGATTGAACCGCGGCTGGGTCCGGCTCGACACCGACGGTTCATACGCCGCCACGCGATTGGCCCCACCGACCAACAACATCCCGTTGGTATCCACCAACAAACACTGCAGCGAAGCCCCACCCATCCCTTGCTCGGCGGTCGCCTTGAACCAGCGGGTGCCATCAAAGCGAGAAAGCTTGTCGCGAACGATGAACCAGGTGTTCCCGTCTGAGGTGGCTGCGATGGCCTGAACAAAACCATCATCCAATCCGTCGGGCAGCCCGTAGGTCGTCAACGCTTGCGGACTAAAGCGCACTACGCCTTCGGTCGTGCCCAGCCAAAGATTGTCATCCGCGTCGTGACGCAGACCGGTCAGCGTGTCGCTCGCCAAGCCATCGTGGATGGTAAAATTGACGAACGATTTGCCATCGAAGCGGCACAGCCCACCGCTCGAGCTATCCGGCTTGTTCAGGGGACCGCAAGCAAACCAGAGGTTGCCCCCAGAATCCTCGGCGATACCTGCCACCCGATTATGCGGCAGGCCGTCCACCGTGGTGAAAGTGGTGAAGCTCGTTGAGGGAGCGGCGTCGGGGTTTTTAGTTCCGCGTTCCACCGGTTGGGGGACGGGGCCGCCGGTAGCTGGGACGCCAAACGTTAAGTGAGTTGTGCCGCCGTCATCGGTACCGAACCACATCGAACCATCGTGAGCTTGATGGATGGTAATGACATTTCCCTTGGCGAGTCCATCAGCGGAGGAATAGTTCACCCAATTGCTGCCGTCAAAGCGCGACACCCCCGCTTCCGTGCCGACCCAAATACTGCCTTGGTTGTCATTGAGGATCGAGGCAACGGAATGCCCTCGCATACCGGGTTGGGTGACGTGATCAAAGTTCCACAGACCAACCAAGCCGGGCTCCGTGCCCGTCAAATTCTTGAACCGATCTTCCTGAATCTCCGCTGCCGTGCGCTGGTAGTTCCACACCCGGACCTCATCGATGGCGCCTTTGAAGCGAGTGTCCGGCGCGTTCGCAGTAACCGCCTGCCCGAGATAAAAGCGAGCGCCGCTCTTAAGCCGGGAAAAGCTGCCATCATAAGTGTTGGTGCCGACCAGCAACCCATTCACATATAATTTCATCCCGTGGCTCCCGGAGACGCCCGCCATGTGAACCCATTCGTTCGCCCGCAACAAGCCGGGCACTTGAATGCCATTAAGCAGTTGCTTTTCTCCATCAGCGATCACAAACCACAATGTGTCCGAGCCGGACACTGTCGTTAGGCTCAGGTCCTGAAGCCCCGCCCCGTAATTGAAAATCCGTTTTTCCGGGGCGCTGAAATCATCCCAGCGGGCCCAGGCCTCCACCGTCGCTTCCGTGAGGTGGTTGAAACAGTCCGGCGGTAATTCGACGAAACTGGTATTGCCGTCCAAGGCCAGCACCGTATCCGTTTTCATGGGAGTCCGCCGGGCCCGATCCAGCGTGGCGTCCATCATTACTTGGGCATTGCCCTTCAGCTGCCCATCGTGGCCGCCGGGTGACAGATCCTTCACGACGCCGTTGGTGACATGGTCGAAGTTCCACAAACCAATCAATCCCTCCTCCTGGCCGGAGAGGTTGCGCGACAAGTTGGCGCGAATCTGTTCCTCCGTGCGCGCCACCTTCCAGACCCGCACTTCGTCCATGGCACCGTGCAGGAACGCATTCTCCGGCCAAACCGAGCGGCCCAGATAATTGTGATCGTTGTTGCCGATCGCGAGGATGCTGCCCGGGTACGGATCCGCTCCGATCAAGGCCCCATTCAGATAGAGCTTCATGCCGCCCGGGCCGGAAACCGCGGCGAGGTGGACCCATTGGTTGGTTCCTAGAACACTTGGGGTCAGGACGCCATGAGCATCTTCAAACGTTTGGTGAATCAGGTAGCGCAATTCGCCGTGGCTGTAAGAGGAGAGCAGCATGGTGTGATCCTGTTTGCCAAAGTCGAAGAATCGGGTCCGCACCCCGAACGCGTCCCACTTGATCCACCCCTCCACGGTGGCTTCGGTCAGCTGATTGAAGATGTTCGGTGGTAACTCGACATAGCTATTCGAACCGTCAAGCGATAGCACTTGGTTGCCGATTGGCCTTTCCTGACTCGATCCGACCGCTGGTGGCGGCAGACCGGCTGGGCGCGATGCCTGCGCGAGTTCGGCGCCGCCAATCAGGTGGCCATCGTGTCCGCCCGGACCGGCATCGGGTACAACCGTGCCGCCAAAAGCAACAAAATTGTTGCCATCGAATCGCGCCAGACCCTTTGTCGTACCGACCCACAACCGGCCGGTGCGATCACCCTCCAATGCCGTCACGACATCACCCGGCAGACCGTTGGTGGTGGTGAAGAGGGTGAAGGCATTAGCGGCAGCGCGCCGATCGAGCCGCACCAACCCCTTGCTGGTGCCGAACCACATCACACCCTCCTCGCCCTCGCCCACGCAGCGGACACTCGAAACCGGCAGTCCATCCCGGGCGGTCCACGAACGAAAGTCTCGTCCGTCGAACCGCGCCACGCCGCCGCCGGTGGCAAACCACATCGCGCCCGATCGGTCCTGCAGCAAATGCCGCACGCTGTCGTCCGGCAATCCTTCGGCGTGCGTCCAATGTTGCCAGCGGCCCTTTTTGAACGGACTGAGATGAAAGTTCACGCCCGTGACGGCTTCGTCTTTGGTGATGGCCAACGGGCCGGGAACATCCGGTGCCGCATAGCCTCCCGGAACATGCGCGCGCAAAGTGTACCGGCTGGGCGGTAGATCAATAAAGCGGAAGTCGCCGCGTTGATCGCTGAGTGTCGGTACGATGGCAGGAGGCATGACGTCGTGGAACAACATGCTGGCGGGGACAATCTCGCGCGGTCGCCCCTCCGCCGACCACCAAAACTGGCAACCGTGCCGCCCTTCGGCATTGATGTAGTCAATCGTCAGCGGGTGATCGCCGCGCGTGAGTTCCAGCCACGCCGATTTTTCGCTCCAGGGTTTCGGCGCCCCTGAATCGATGACTGGTTTGCCGTCAACGAATACGCGACCAGCATCCTCGACCCCCAGAATCAACTGAATCCGCATCGTTTGTTCGAGGCGCAGTTTTCCGGTCCAGCGGGCATAGAACTCGCCATTGCGGGTACTGCGTCCCAGCGTCGGGCCGGAAGGCAGGAGCGGAAAATTAATGATGGACTCAACGCGAGTGGAGGTCGGGCGAGCTTCGGCCGCGGGCGTTTGAAAGCTCGTTGGTTTATAGTCCAACTGGAAATATTCGCCCACCAAGCCGGGCTGTTCGGAATTGGTTCGGCCGGTTTCGGCAACGGGGACGGCCTGCACGACCACACCCGGCAGCGGGCTTTCGTCGAGCGCCAATATCCGCCCCGAGAGGCTGGCGAGATCTCGAATGACGATTGCGACCCCCTCGACACTGCTTCCGGGGAGGTCAATCGGAAGCGAGCTCAAATCGCCTTTGCGCGTCCTTAATTGGAGCAGTCCGGTTCCGTTCGTCAAGCTTGAGGGACGGATTAAAATCGAAAATTTTCCCGAGTAGTCAGTGGTGGTGGCGGCGAGTTGTCGCCCCTGCTGTTCGACCAGGATGCTGGCATTGCCGGCGGCGCGACCGTCTTTGTCGGTCACCATGCCGGAGAGAGAGAGCGGACTGATGAGGGCTTCCTTCTCCGGAAGCTGACCCACGATATTGGTGGCGCCGATCACCCGGCCATTGAAGCCGTGCGGCGAGGCATCGTGCCCCGGGTCGTTTGGGTCATCGAAATTCCAGAGGGCGGCCAGTCCTGCCTCATCGCCGTTCAAGTGCCGGAACATGTTGGTTCGGATCTGATCACCGGTGCGCTGCACAGACCAAACCCGCACCTCTTCCATCTGACCTTCGAAATCCTCGTCATTACCCAGGCCGGGCAACCCCTTCCAGTTCGACCGCCCCAGAAAATTGTGGTCGCCATTACCGACCATGGCAAAGCTTCCCGGTTCATCATCCTTGGCCACCAACGCTCCATTGAAATACAAACGCAAGCCGCCCGAGCCGGTCACCAATGCAATGTGGCACCATTCGTTTGTCTGGATCAGTCCGGGCACCGTCAGCTTCAGCTCGGATTCCGCGGTGAAGGGCGGACGCCCGAGGCTGAAATACAAGGTGTTCGTCACTTGCAGGTTGCCAATCTCGATGGCTCGCCAGGTATTTCCAAAGTCAAAGAACCGGGAGTAACTCCTTAAGCGATCCCATTTGAGCCAGCCCTCAACCGTCGCTTCCTCAAGGTTGTTGAAAATATCGGAGGGCAGTTCCACGTAACTCGTGTTGGTTTCATTTCTTTTCAGCGCGAGGACCCGGTTGAACTCGGTGGTTACCGATCGCGGATTGAGCTTCACCGGTTCGAGCGTGAAATCCACATTGGTCAATGGAGCGCCGATTGCAGCCGCCAGCACTTTGCCGTCTTGGAAAAGCCGAAACCCGGTGGCCGCTTGAGCCCGCACGCGGTAGTCCCCCTCCTTCAATCTCCGGAACCAGTATTTTCCGTCCCCCTGCGTTATGGACACCGCCGCCACCCGGCCGGTCGAAGATGCATCCAAGGCCAGAAGCTGGAGCATGACGCCCGCCTGAGGTTTGCCGTCGCCATTCTGCACGCGGCCGGAAATGGTCGGCAAGCTGAGCAGTTGAAGCGTCAGTTCCCGGTGCTCCTCCGGTTGCAGAACGATATTCGACCGAACCAAGGTTTCCCACTGATTTTGAACGGAGAGTTGGAAGGGTTGGCGAGCGGTCACCTTGGTGAAGGCATATTTCCCTTCGGCGCTGGAGACGGATACCATTGCTTTGCCCTCATCCCGGGTGAGAACGATGCGGGCACCAGTCACCGGGAGATTTCCTGAATCCAGCACTTGTCCTGAAATTTCGGCCCAAGGCACGGTCGGACGATCAGATCCCACTTGCCGCGCTCCTCCAATGATCCGCCCGTCAAATCTCCCTGGCCCGAGGTCCTTGACCACCGCATTGGTGAGCTCGTTGAAGTTCCAAAGGGACAGCAGTCCGGTTTCACGGCCGGTGAGTGATTGAAACATGGTCTCCCGAATCTGTTTGTCCGAGCGGGCAATCTTCCAAAGGCGCACTTCATCGATTTGACCATCGGTTGGCGCGCCCAAGTTAGGAGGCAAACCGAGAAAGTTCTCGGTGTTTTCCTTCACCTGTGAAAGTAGGAGTTTCCGATTCGATTCAACGGCCCGGCCATTGATCAGCAAGGTCGCCCCATTGGTCGTCAGCACGCTCGCGACATGGACCCATTCCCCGGCGGACAACGTATTGGGCGACCAGATGGATTCCCCGACCCACCCGCCAGTGACTCTCTTATCTAGATCCAGAAAAATCTTATTGGTGTTGTCCCCGGCACCCGCGACAATCCGATTTTCTCCCTGGCCGAAGCTGAATAAACGCGGCCACCCATCGAACCTTCGCCATTTGACCCAGCCTTCGATGGTGGCTTCATTAAGCCCATCCAGAATGTGGGGGGGAAGGATTACATGACCACTGCGGCCATCCAGGTCGAGCACTGGTTCCGAGCCGGAGGAGGGTTGCTCGTTGGTGATCAGGACCGGGTTATCTGATAGTCGGATTGGCTGGGTCCGGCTTGCGGCGATGATTTTTGCGTTGCCTCGCAGCGTTCCATCATAGCCATGGCCGGTCACATCCCGGGCGGTGCCATCGTTAAAATTCCACAGCGCCAGCAATCCCTCCTCCTGCCCGGTGAGATTTCGAGACCGGTCCTCGCGGATCTGTGCCCCGGTGCGTTCGACTTGCCAAACCCGCACCTCGTCCATCTGTCCCTTTATGTCATCGTTGAGTTCCGGTTGGAGCACTTTCCAGTTGCTGCGCCCAAGATAGTTGTGTTCCCCATTGGCGACCGCTTTGAAACTGGTGTTCACGGAATTACTTCCCCGCAGTTCGCCATTCACGTAAAGCTTCATTCCACCGGGGCCGGACACGGCCGCAATGTGCATCCATTCGTTCAACTGCAGCACATCATTCACCGTGATCACTGCCTGTTGGTCCGGCCCGGTGTTGATCTCGAAACGCAGGTTTGGCCGCGTGGCGTCCTGATTTACAGAGATGTCCTGCCGCGCCTTGCCAAAATCAAAGAAACGGGAGTAGGAACTGAACGCCTGCCATTTGACCCAGCCTTCCACCGTAGCCACAGTGAGGTTCGTGAAGATGTCCGGCGGCAGCTCCACAAAGCTGTTGGTGCCGTCAAGTTGAAGCACGCGTTCAGGGGATGCGGGCGCGGCCAGAATGGAAAATATCTTGTCCGCCACTTTTGCATTGCCCATCAGCCGGCCATCGCGGCCGTGGCCGGTCGCGTCCCGCCCGGGATTGGCCGGGTCTTCGAAGTTCCACAGCCCTACGAGCCCTGGTTCCTGACCGGTAAGCTGGCTCGACATGCGCTCGCGGATTTGTTCCGCGGTGCGTTCACCTTGCCACACCCGCACCTCATCCATCGCTCCCTGGAAGTCCGCATCGCGATTGTTCGTTACCACTCGCCAGTTGGACCGGCCCAAGTAATTGGCTTTCCCCACGCCCGCTGTGGAGCTGCCGCTCCGCACCAGATTTGTCGAAACGAGGATGCCATCGAGGTAGAGCTTGAGTGTTTCCGGGCCCACGACGGCCGCGACGTGAGTCCAGCGGTTGGTGGAAAGAACGTCGGGCTGTTGCACGAAATCCGAGCCGTCCACTCGATCCCGCTCCAACCACAAGTCGGAACTGAATCCGCGATTTTGAACATTAAAGGTCAGCCCGCCGATGGTGAAGTCAAAGTAGCGGGAAGACGAACCGAACGCATCCCAGCGGACCCAACCTTCGATTGTGGCGGTGGTGAGATTTGTGAACGCGCTCGCCGGCAGCTCAACAAAGCCACCATTGCCGGCAAGTTCCAGGACTCGGTTGCGGCCGGCCGGTTGCAGGTTGGGGGTTGGCGGGTGATTGGTCGCCTGACCCGCAATTTGGGCTTGAAGCTGCGAACCGCCAACTAGTGCCGCAATAAATAGAACGGTGAAGGTGGTCCTCATCACTCCGCACTCAGCTGATTTCGCTCGCCAGTTTTGCATTACTACCTCGATCGTATCCAATACTTCAGCGGGCTGCTTGACTGGGGCGGCAGTCGTGGGTGATTGCGGCTGGCGAAGCAGTTCGCTTACCTCCGTCTTGGCCTTCGCGGGCTGCGCCAGCTCCCCGAGCCCTTCATTGAAACAACATCCAGCAGCTGAAGTCGGGACCTTCACGCTTACGCTTTTTTCACCTCATCCCCGGTCCGCACCACACCGGGCTGGACGACTCGGGCGTTAATGCCGCGCAGGTGAAGCGCTTTCCCTTCGGGCGAGTTGACGAACTTCATCGCGTCCGCGCCGAAGCGGGCGGAGAATTTCTGGCAGCCGGTATGGGGTGGCGCCGTGACTTCAATTACTGCCGAGCCGATCGCCAGGCGAGTGCCGGGCGGAACATTGCGCTCGCTCAAATCCAAGTCCACGAACAATTGGTCCCCGGCCAGCGCCCAACGCTCTGGCTCTGGCGCGAGCAGGGCAATGACGCGGGCGTTCATCAGATTGAGTTGCATCTCGGGATTCGCCGATCCGTCCGGGGTGCCGCGACTTCCCCGCGCCTGCCAGTTGTCGCCCACCAGACCCCCCGTCAGATCCAGCCGGCCTTCGGTCAGAATCTCACGCTGCTCCGTCTTCGGTCGACGTACGATCAACGTCAACACGCCAGCGTCTTGGGGTGACTGGCGAATCGTCTCCAGCCCCGCTTCCAGTTCCGTCAGCGACAGGTGTTTCACTTCGGCCATAGGATTCCCTACTTTGTGGCCGGAGTAGTTTGCTGTCGAGACGTTTTGCTTCCTAGCAAACATGTGCCTCCATGCCGTCGGGACAAAGCCTTCAGCTGATTCGTGATCTCAAGCAATCCGGGGGGCGCGAGCCAATCAACTGGCCATGAGCGTCAGCTCCTCCCGGCGGTCGGCATCGGCGCTCGGGCACATGAATTTTGCGCTTCACTCCCGGCCACCGGCGTGGTTCAGTCTTGCGCGTGACGGGCGCCATTCTAAACGCAGCGGGGATCATCATTGGCGGGTTCATCGGCCTGGTGCGCCCGACTCCGCTGTCCCCCCAAACCCAAAATTTCTTCAAATTGATGCTGGGTGCATCCACGCTGCTGTTCGGACTCCGGCTCACTTGGTTCAGCTTGGGCGGCACGGTGGGCGGCACGCTCAAACAATTGACGATTGCCCTCTTCGCTTTGATGCTGGGAAATCTGCTGGGCAAACTGCTGCGCTTACAACGAGCGTCGAACCGGTTGGGTCAATACGCGCGGCGGTTGATTGAGACGAACCGCCCGCATGATCCGCATCGTTTCAGCAACGGGTTGAATGCCTGCGCGATTTTATTTTGCGCCGCCCCGCTCGGGATTCTCGGCGCGGTTCAGGACGGCTTGCCGTCGGTGGCGGGCGCGGCTGGCTATTATCAGATCCTGGCGGTGAAAGCGGTGATGGACGGGCTGGCGATGTTGGGCTTTGTGGCCTTGTTCGGCGGCGGCGCCATCGTGGCGGCATTGCCGGTCTTCGTGTTTCAAGGCACCATCACCTTGGCGTGTCAGGTTTATCTCGAACCGTTCCTCCGCGCGCACGGGCTGTTGGATTCGGTCAACGCCGTGGGCGGACTCGTGGTCTGCACCGTGGGGGTGGTGATCTTCGAAATCCGCCGCGTGGATCTGGCGGATTATTTGCCGGCCCTGGCGGTTGCACCGCTCCTTACCTGGCTCTGGAAATAGCGGCCCCTTGCCGGGTCGGTCAACCCAATCGCCGCGAGCTCAACCCGCCACCAGTTTCAGGCCTTGGTCGTCGTGACCACGTCGTCTACCCCCACCGGCCGTAAACAGCCCTGTTTCCGTGGTCGTAAGTCAATGGTCAGGCAAACGCCTCCCGCAGCAATTGGATGCTCTTGGGCACCGCGGTATCGGGATTCTCCTTCCCTTCAAACTCCAACGACACATAACCGGTATAACCGGCGTCCCGCAAAATGCCCGCGATTCGTTTGTAGTCCAGTTCCAGCGTGTACCATTCCCCGCCGCCGTAATAGGTCTTGGCCTGGACATAAACGGTCTTGGGCGCGATGGCTTGCAATTTGGGATAGGGTTCTTCCAGAAAATTGCCGGTATCCATCAGGCCGCCAAGCCAGGGGGAGGTGATCCGATTCAGTATGCGGAGCAGGCCTTCCGGGGTACGCGCCAGGCCCCAGTGGTTTTCCAACGCGAGCACCACGCCACATTGCTCGGCCTTGGGCAGGCAACGTTCGATGCCATCAATGCACCACTTGAACCCCTCTTCCTCGGTGTAACCGGGCAGTACCGGTTCGATCCCGCGGTTCTTCATCAATTCATCAAAGTCTTTCGTGGTGCCCCAGCGCCCGGTGTTGATGCGGATGCAGGGGCAACCGAGTTCGTAGGCGATTTCAACGCACTTTTTGGTGTGCTCGACGTTTTCCAAAAGTTCCTCGAGCTTGGGTTTAACAAAACTCTGGTGCGTGGAGACGCAGCAAATTTCCAGGCCGTTCCGGAAGGCATGGCGTTTGAGCCGGTGCAGGTGGGCCCGATGCTCCGCGGTCAGGGGCTCCTTTTCCGGGATGTCCATCTGCCGGTGCAAGATGTCCACGCCCTCGACGCCCAACTCCGCGGCTCGGTCCATGACGGTCTCAATGGACACTTTCGGATCCCGAAAATGCCAGTAGGAGTAAGTGGCGATGCCCAGCTTGAGGCGCTTTTTGGCCGCGGTGGTGTTCGCTGCCGGCACGGCCGCCGGGGCGGTGGGAGCCCAAGCGAATCCGGCGCCCGCCAAGGCAGCGGTTTTAAGAAAATCACGTCGTGGTAAGTTCATAATTTAGTTCCGGATCCAATACTGCGGGCACGTTTCATCATTTTTAAAAATCACTCTGACTCTCCAACCTTGCAGCCCAAGATCGTAGATTGAAAACAATAACGACCATGCCCAGTCCGAAGCCAATCTTTCCTAACTCAGCCTCGACGCCAATCCTAGTAATCATTTTCTCAATCAGCGTTGCGCAGTATCCGATAATGTTGAGCGAACAATTGATGGTTGGCATCCAATTTCTCCGCAAGCTGCGCGGCGGGTTCCGCTTCGCCGTCCACGATGGCGAGCTGGATAATTTTGGCCTTAAGCAGGCCGGCCAGATAGGCCCGATCATCTGGAATACCCATGACTTCACCCAGCGAGCTTGTGGCCACCACCAGCACCGGCGGATGCTCGGAGCCAAGCCGAGCCGCGTCCTGGTCATTCAAGAGGGGCGCTCCCGCCAAAGACACGATGGCGCCCGCACCGCCGCTTTTTTCCAAGGCACTAAAGAAATCAGCGGCTAGCAGACCGATCTGGTCGCGGCCCATTGGATTGCCCGTATCCGCCGACAGCGTGAAGGCAATATTGACGCCGTGCTTTTTCAAGGCCGCCTTGAAACTCGCTCCCGCTGCCGAGCTGGCGGCCCATTTGGGCACAATCAGAACCACCTGCTTCTTCGTCGCGACAGCGCGGACGGTTTCTTCGGCCAGAACGCTGCCGAGGACCTGGCTCGGCTCCAGGAGAAGTCTGGTTTCTTTGGGCGTGCACGCGGCCAGCAGCAGCAGCAGGAGGGCCCCGGAGACGGCGAAGCTGCAGCGAAGGTGGTTCATTTGAAATAATCCAATGCAACGGCTATCAAAATGGGTCCGGTGATCAATCGGGCCCATTTTGATATCCATAGGAACCGGGTATGTCCTTGGTCAAATAACCAAACGGCGCGGAGCCCAAGGCCAGGTTGTAGTACGTTTTGATAAATTGCGCGTGGCCATCCACCATGCTGACATTTATTTTCGCATCTTTGAAAGCGATATCCTGCTTGCCATAGGGGTTGCTGTGCCAGGAGTAGCCCCAATG
>JANXWY010000127.1 GCA_025350905.1 Verrucomicrobiota bacterium | reverse complement strand
CACAGCAACCGCCCGGTGCGCGCGACGCTGCCCATCACGGTATCCGTGTCGAGCGGCTTCACCGAACGCAAATCCACCACTTCAATCTCCCAGCCGTCGCCGTGTAGCACTTCCGCAGCGGCAAGAGATTCATGAACCATGGCGCTGTAAGTGACCACGGTCAGATCCCGACCTTCACGGGCGATACGCGCTTTCCCCACCGGCAACGCCTCGGTGGGCAACGCCTCGGCCTTGAGGTGATAGTAAAGCAGTTTGTGCTCGCAGAAAATCACCGGGTCATCGATTGCCACCGCCTCGAGCAACATGCTGTAGGCGTCTTCCACCGTCGCCGGGGTCAGCACGACGAGGCCGGGATAATGCGCATAGACCGCCTCCATCGTCTGACTGTGAAACGGCCCGCTACCCGACGTCGCGCCGCAAGGCAGGCGCACGGTGATCGGGCACGGTACGTTCGTCCGCCAGAAAAGCGTCGCGGCCTGGTTCACAAGCTGGTTGAACGCCACCGTCGAGAAATCCGCAAACTGCATTTCGATGATGGGCCGCAAACCTTCAATCGCCGCGCCAATCGCCAGACCCGCCATGGCATCTTCGCTGATGGGGGCGTCGAGGACGCGACCCGGAAATTCCTTCGCCAACCCTTTGGTCGCCTTGAAGGCGCCACCGAACGCGCCCACATCCTGCCCATAGATAAACACCCGCGGATCCTCGGCCAAGGCCCGGGCCTGGGCCGCGCGAATGGCTTCGAGATAGGTGATGCTCATGCCGGGCCATTGCCGCCAACCTCACCGCGTGAGACGCAATCGGCCGCCCCTTCGCTGCCGGCCGGAATTATTTCGTTTTTCTTCATGCTAACTTCTGCCTTGGGGTTCATTCCCTTCCACCAGGCGGGTGGTGGCCAGGGCCGACCAGGTTTCGGCGAACGGGTCCGGCGTCGGCTCGCGCTGCACGAGCGCCACGGCATCCTCCACCTTACGAATGGCCTCGCTGCGCCACTGCGCCAAGGTTTCCGCCGCGGCCCAGTTTTGTTGCCGGAGAAATTCCTCCGCCCGTTTCAGGCAATCGTCCCCCAGCGCGGAACTCTTTAGCCGGGGATCGATGTAGTGTGCGTCATCGTGTTCGCCGTGACCACAAAGCCGGAGCAGGTGGGCGACGACCAGTTGCGGTCCTAGACCGGACCGCGCGCGCTCGACGGCCGTACCCACAACCCGCAGACAGGCGCCGAGATCCGTGCCGTCCACTTCGCAGCCGGTGATGCCATAGCCCACGGCGCGATCTACCAGCGAGCGGCAGGCAAATTGTCCCGATGTCGGTGTCGAATAGGCATATTGATTGTCGGCCACCACCATGACGAGGGGCAGTTTTTCGACGGCCGCTTGATTCAACGCTTCGTGAAAGGAACCGGTCGAAGTCGCACCTTCGCCGCACGAGGCCACGCCAACCGTGCCGGTGATATGCTTAAGCCGCCGGGCAAACAGCACACCGTTCACCACGGAAATCATCGCGCCCAGATGGCTGATCATCGCGAGTTGGCCTTCACGCGGGCGACCCCGATGCACATTGCCGTCGCGCCCGCGCATCGGGCCGAGAGGGGAGCCGAAATAAGTGCGAACGCCATCGAGGATAGACTCGTTAAACGCCAACCGACCCGCCAGATCCCGAATCAGTGGAGCGAAAACATCACCCTCCCGCAGCGCCACGCCGATGGCCGCGCTCAGCGCCTCCTGCCCGCGGCCAAGAAACACACCCCCGTGGATTTTCCCCGAGCGCCAGAGACTTGCATATTTATCATCAAGCACCCGGGCGAGCAACATGGCGCGATACGCTTGGGCGTAAAGCTCCGGCGGCGGGGAAATGTCGGTCACGGATTTGGGTTCGACCAGCAATTGAACCATTGCTCAAATTTACGACGCCCGAGTGGGCGGGCGCAACGATTCTTTCCGCCGCGGCGCCGCGGCGCTGTCTTGAAGGGCGCGGGGTTTGTCTTGTTTCAGGTCAAAACCCCGCGCGCCGGGCCCAGCCTTTCCCGGGCCCTGATGCGCGGGGATATTCCCTGCTGCTTCTGCGCGCAGTTTGGTGTTGAATGTGCTAAATAACATTCGACTCGCGATTTTTTGGAAGTACAAAGTGTGCATCGCGACAGCGTCGAACTATGAATTCACCCATTGCGAACGTGCTGCTGGTCGAGGATGACGCGACGATGCCCGAATTGTTGGCGGCCTATCTGCACGAGGCCAACGTGGCGCTTACCTGTGTCGCCACGGCTGCCGATGCCTGGCGCGCGCTCCAAGCGGAGTCCATCGACCTCGTCCTGCTGGATCTCGGTCTCCCCGACCTGAATGGATTTGAGTTGTTGCGACAACTCAAGGAAGCGCCAACCACCCAAGCCATCCCCGTCATCGTGCTGACGGCATGGAGCGGTGTGAGCGAAAAAGTGCGTGGCTTTGAACTCGGAGCGACCGATTACCTGACGAAACCCTTCGAGGCGGCGGAATTAAGGGCGCGCGTCTGCGCCGCCGTCCGCGCCAAACGGCTGGCGGATGAACTGACGGAGACAAATCGCGCCCTGGGCGAGGCCCGAGACGCGGCGGAGAAAGCCGTCCGCGCCAAGGCTGAATTCCTGGCCAACATGAGCCATGAAATTCGCACCCCGATGAACGTTATCATCGCCATGTCCGGTTTGCTGCTCGAAACGCCGCTGACGCCAGACCAGCGTGGTTACGTGGAAACGATCTGTTCGAGCAGCGAATCCCTGCTGACGATCATCAACGACATCCTTGATTTCTCCAAAATTGAATCCGGAAAACTGGCCCTGGAAAGCCGGCCGGTAAATTTGCGCACGTGCATCGAGGAGGCGCTCGACCTGCTGGCCGCCAAGGCCGGGGAGAAGCGCCTGGACCTTGCGTACCAACTAGAAGCCGATCTACCCACGCACGTACTGGGCGACGTCACGCGGCTCCGCCAAATCCTGGTCAACCTGCTCGGCAACGCGGTCAAGTTTACCGAACAAGGGGAAATTGTCACCACCGTCAAAGTCCACGCGGCACCGGCCGCCGCCGCGGAGACGTTTGAGCTCCTCTTTTCCGTGCGCGACACCGGGATCGGTATTCCGGCGGAACGCTTGGATCGCTTATTTCTACCCTTCGAGCAGGCGGACGCCTCGACCGCGCGACGCTTTGGTGGCACGGGCCTGGGTTTGTCCATCAGCCGGCGGCTCGTGGAATTGATGGGCGGGCGCATCTGGGCGGAGAGCGCTCCCGGCCACGGCGCCACGTTCCACTTCCTGCTCCCGCTCCGGGCCACTGCCCCCGCCGTCGCTTCGGCGCTCGACGAGCGCCAGCCGCAGCTCGCGGATTTACGGTTGTTAATCGTAGACGACAACTCGACCAACTGCCGCATCCTGGCCGTCCAGGCCGGCAAGTGGGGCCTGCGGCCGCGCACCGCGCCGAGCGGCGCCCAAGCCCTGGAATATTTGCGGGCGGGTGAAACCTTCGATCTCGGACTGCTGGACATGCAGATGCCGGGTATGGATGGCTTGATGCTGGCGCGCGAAATCCGCAAACTCCCGGGCGGGGACCAGCTGCCGCTGCTATTGCTGACCTCGATGGGGGTGCGGGCGGACAACCCCGAGTTTGTCGCGGCCGGCTTTGCGACCTGCCTGACCAAGCCCATCAAGCCCGCCCAATTGTTTGACGCCCTCGTCCGCATCGTCTCCGGCGTCCGCACAGCCGCCAAGCCCACCCGGACGCCCGGCAAGCTCGATCCGACCCTGGCTCGTCGCCTGCCATTGCGGGTGCTGCTCTGCGACGACAATCTCATCAATCAAAAAGTTGGCACCCGCCTCTTGCAACAAATGGGTTATCGCTCCACTATCGCCGGCAACGGGGTCGAAGCCCTCGCGAATATTGAACGCGCGCCGTTCGATCTGGTGTTCATGGACGTAATGATGCCCGAGATGGACGGCCTCGAAGCCACGCGCCAGATTCGTGCCCGGCAAAAAGCCCGCGCGCAGCATCCGAACTTCAAATCACCCATGATCATCGTCGCCATGACGGCCAGTGCCATGCCGGGGGACCGCGACAAGTGCCTCGCCGCCGGCATGGACGACTACCTGGCCAAACCGGTCCGCCCGGAGGATGTTCGCACCATCATTGAACGTTGGGGCCCCACCGCGGCGGCCGGCGAACCGACCGCCTCCACCGATTCCGCCTGTGCCACGGCCAAAATCATGACCCGCTCCGACATGCCTATGAACGACCTACCGCCCATTGACTTGGACCGCCTCCAGGAATTCACGGAAGGCAACCCGGAAAACCTCACCGAGTTGGCAACACTTTACCTTCAGCAAACGACCCAACAGCTCGCCCAACTCGAAGTCGCTGTAAAAGCGAACAACGCGGCGGATACCCGGCGGCTGGCGCACAGCTGCGCCGGCGCCAGCGCCACCTGCGGCATGCGCCGCATCGTCGTGCCGCTCCGCGAACTCGAACGCCAGGGCAGCGAAGGAAATTTAACGCAAGCGGTCGAACTGTGCGCACAAACCCTGAAGGAATTTGAACTGATTCGCGTTGCGCTCGCCCCGTATCTGTCGCCCACCGATGCCCCCTCGGTGGGTTCTTGAGCATGAAAAAGATTCTCATCGTCGAAGATGATCAGATTGTCGCGAATGTGTATCGCAACAAAATGATCGTGAATGGTTATCAGGTGGAAGTCGCGAATACGGGGGAGGACGGCTACGACCTGATCAAGAGTTTTCGGCCCGATGCGGTCGTCCTGGATCTGGTGCTGCCCAAACTCACCGGGGTCGAACTGATGAAAATGGTTCGAGCGGAATCGGATTTTGCGAAACTGCCGATGATTGTCTTTTCCAACACCTATCTCACCAACATGGTGCAGGACGCTTGGAAAGCCGGGGCCACCAAATGTCTTTCCAAGGCAAACTGTACCCCCCGCCAAGTCCTCGACACGCTCGGCAGCGTATTAGGCACCAATGGGACCGCACCGCGGCAACCCGCGCTGCCCGAACCCCGCGCAAAATTGACCCCGCCCACTCCGGCACCGGTCCACGCGCCCATGTTCGAGGTGGAATTTCAGACGGATGTGCGCGGCACCTTTGCCACGAGCCTGCCCGAAATCCTCAACTCCCTGCGCGCCGGATTGAAAACCCTCACCAAGGCAGAGAACGAATCCGCCCGGGTGGCCACCCTCCAAGAATTGGCCCGACACACTCATACCTTGACCAGCAACGCCAACCTCGCCGGTTTCGCGCCCGTGGCGCAATTGGCCGAAGCGTTGGAAGCGCTATTTCAGGATCTTCGCGCGGAAGCCAGCAGCCACACCGCGTCCACCCTGCGCACGGCGGCGAGCGCCGTGGATTGTGTCGGCTTCCTGTTTGACAAAGCCAAGGTCGCCAAACAACTCGATGTCAGCACCGCCAACATCCTCGTGGTGGATGACGAAGTTTTCTCGCGGCGGGCCATCACGCGCGCCCTCGAAAAAGCCAAGCTTAAATCCACCGCGGTCGAGGATCCTAATGTCGGCTACCAACTGCTCACTCAAAATACCTTCGACCTCATTTTTCTCGACGTGGACATGCCCGGCATGAACGGCTACGAGCTTTGCTCCAAGCTGCGCACCTTGCCCCGCTACAAGACCACCCCGGTCGTCTTCGTCACCGGGCTCACAGACTTCGAAGCGCGGGCCAGTTCCATGATGAGCGGCGGCAACGACTTCATCGCCAAGCCCTTTCACTTTATGGAACTGGCCGTCAAGGCCATCGTCTATGTCTTGCGCGGCAAAATTGCCCCGCCGAAGTAGACGCCAAGCCTTCGCTCCAAGCGCGGCCCCAGCAGAGCCCTTTTGACTTTCGGCCCGCCGGCTCCTACCCTGCCCGGCATGGACTCACTCCATGCTCCGTGGCGGATCGAATACATCCTGGCGCCCAAACCGCCGTTGACGGAAAGCTTGTTCACGACCATTGCCCAGTCGAGCGACGACGTCACCAACCTGGTCATCGCCCGCGACCGAACATGTTTTGCCGTCCTCAACCGCTACCCTTACAACGGCGGCCACCTGTTGGTGGTGCCGTACAAGCAAGCGGCGGACTTGAACGGACTGACCGACGACGAAGTCGCAGACCTCTGGAAACTCGCGCGCCGCTGCGTCAACGTCCTCCAACGGGAGATGAAGGCGGAAGGCTTCAACCTCGGCATTAATCTCGGCAAAGTTGCGGGCGCTGGTGTTGCCGAACATCTGCATCTTCACATCGTCCCGCGTTGGTTTGGCGACACCAACTTCATGCCGGTCATCGCCGGAGCCGGAGTCGTTCCGCAAGCCTTGATCGAACTGGGCAACCAGCTGCGCGCCGCGCTCGCCCGTTGAGGCATGGTTTGACGCCGCATACCTGCATGGCCACCGAAACGCTCCACTTCGAAAACGCCCGCGCCGCCCAGCAGCTTTTCAACCACGACCCGCGCAACCTCGACGCGCTCCAACGCCAACTCGGCGTCAAAGCCACCGTGCGCGATGGCTGGATCAAGTTGGACGGCCCGGCGGACGGCGTCGAACGTGCGAAACACCTGTTCACTTCGCTGGCGGAGTCATTGAAAGCCGGATCGCCCGTGCGGCACCGCGAATTCACCCATGCCCTGACTATCGTGCAGGATGAAGGGGTGGCCACCCTCCGAGATTTGATGGGCGACCGCGTCCAGACCCACGACAAGAAACCCGGCGTCACCGCCAAGACCGTCGGCCAGAAGAAGTATCTCGACGCCATCCGCACCCACGACATCACCTTTGGGATCGGGCCCGCCGGCACCGGCAAAACCTATCTCGCCGTCGCGATGGCGCTCGCCACGCTGCGCGCGGGCGAGGTTTCCCGGATCATTCTCACGCGGCCGGCCGTGGAAGCCGGCGAGGCCCTTGGATTCCTGCCCGGCGATCTCTACGAAAAGATTCTGCCGTACCTGCGGCCGCTGCACGATGCGCTCCACGACATGCTGCCGACCGATGAAATCCAGAAACTCACCGAGCGCACCACGCTTGAAATCGCACCGCTTGCCTACATGCGCGGCCGCACCCTCAATAACGCCTTCATCATCCTGGATGAGGCTCAGAACTCGACAACCGAGCAGATGCTGATGTTCCTCACGCGCCTCGGTCACGGCTCGAAAGCGGTCATCACCGGCGACGAAACCCAGGTCGATTTACCACCGCACAAACACTCGGGATTATTGGAAGCCCATCGCGTGCTGCGGAAGGTGGACGGCATCGCCGTCATCGAGTTCGACAAGCGCGACGTGGTGCGGCATCCATTGGTCCAACGCATTATCAGCGCCTACGAAATCCATCGCGGCAAAACCAAGCCCGAATGAGTGCGGCCCTGACGCTCCGAAATCGCCAACAAATTCGCCCGGTCGACACCCGTCACCTCCGGCGGATCTGCCGGGCGCTGCTGGAAGACTTGCTCCCAACCCAAACTGCCGAACTCGGCATCCGCCTGGTCGCCGCGCCGGAAATGACTCGGATCAACGGCCGGTTTCTGCAACACGCCGGCGCCACCGACGTGATCACGTTTGACTATGCCGAGCTCCCCAACCGCAAACCCCAGTCCCCAGTCCCGGGAGTCCAACTCCACGGTGAATTGTTTGTGTGCCTGGACGAGGCGGTACTGCAAGCCCGCCGCTACGGCACGACCTGGCAAGCGGAACTCGTCCGGTACATCATCCACGGCACGCTGCATTTGCTCGGTCATGACGACCACCGCATCCCCGATCGCCGCCGGATGAAGCGTGCGGAGGACCGCTTGCTCCGTGCGCTCGCGGCACGCTTTCCCTTGAGCCACCTTGCGCGCAAACGTAAGCTGCGCGCGTGAATAATCGCTTCCTGGCCCGCTGGCGCGGCAATTTCCTGACCGGACTGGCCGTCCTGCTGCCCACCGTGGTCACGCTAGCCGTGATCAAATGGCTCTTCGGCACCGTTTCCAGCCTCACTGATTTGCTGCTGTTTTTTCTGCCTCAATCCATCACGCACCAGGGTCGCGGCCACGGGCCGACCTCTTGGTATTGGAGCCTGGCCGCGTTCATTCTCGCCCTCGCGCTGGTCAGCGTCGCCGGCCTGCTCGCCCGTTATTACATTGGCAAACGCGTCCTCGCCTGGCTGGACACCACCATGCTCCGCGTGCCGTTGCTCAACAAGATCTACGGCACGATCAAGCAGGTGAACGACGCCTTCAGCACCGGGAGCAAAACGGCCTTCAAGACCGTGGTGCTCGTCGAATTTCCGCGGCCCGGCATGTACTCGCTCGGCTTCCTGACCAGCGAAAATCACGAAGCCATTCAGATCCCGACGGAGGAAAAAGTGGTGGGCGTGTTCATCCCCACCACGCCGAATCCAACCAGCGGCTTCCTCGTCCTGCTCGCAGAGGATAAAGTGACGAAGCTCGACATGTCCGTGGCCGACGGCATCAAATATATCATCAGCCTCGGGGCCCTCACGCCCAGTTATACCCCGCCCGGCGTCAATCAGCCAAACTCGTGACCACTTTCGCCACCAGCCAGAAGCGCTCCCCCGTCCTGCAGCCGCCCACCACCAAGCTCCCCCGCCGGGCGCCCCAGTCGCCGGCGCCTTCCAATTCGTGCGCCCGTGGCAGCTGCAGGTCGACAATTTGTCTTCGCGATTTGCTCCCGCTGTGCCGCTGTCGGTTCTGCGCATGATCCAATCCACCACCGGCCTTATCCTGCGGACGCGTCCGCTGACCGAGACGAGCCTGATCGTGAACTGGCTCACGCCCGACCTGGGCCGCATCAGCACCGTGGCGAAAGGCGCCCGACGACCCAAATCTGCGTTCGCCGGCAAGCTCGATTTATTTTACGCCGCCGATTTCAGCTTCCAACGTAGTCGCCGCTCGGACCTGCATACGCTCCGCGAAGTCAAGCTCCAGGACACCCATGTCGCGTTGCGTCACGAACTCGGGTACCTGCAACAAGCCGCCTATGCCGCCAAGCTGGTGGAGCAGGCCACGGAAACCGAAACCCCTCTGCCCGCCGTGTATGGATTGCTGGTCGCCTTATTGGGTCATTTGCCCACGCAGTTGCCACGGCCCCAAACCCTGTTTGCCTTTGAAATCAAACTGCTCCACGAACTGGGCCTGGCACCGGACGCAGCGCAAAGTCAACTCACGCCTGGGGCAAGGCAAATCCTGGGCGCGTTAAACTTGGGAGATTGGCCGGCGGTGGGGCGGTTGAAATTAAGCGAGGCGCAAGTGCGCGAATTGCGGCACTTTCTGGAAGGCTTTTTGATTTTTCACCTGGGACGCATTCCCAAGGGTCGGCCCTGACGCTTCGCCGCCCCAAGTCGCCATTAACTTCCCGAAGGCCAATGGTCCGAGGTGGAGGCGACCCAGACGGCAAGCTGCATTTTGTGCGGCGCATCCAAGCGCCTACCGATCTACGGAGGCCAAGCCCGTCGGTTTCAAAATTTTAGTCGCGGTTACATGCTTCAACAGTTCGGGGCGGTTCATGAAATAGGTCGGCACGGCTTTGCTTTGGCTGAATAGCTTTTCGGCCTGATCATCCCAATGACCACTCGCCTTGTGGTCGCTGACGCCGAGCGGCACGACGGTGTAGGATTCCGGAGGGTCGCTCATGATGACAATCTGCGTTGAGGTCTGGCCGCCATGCCCCACCATTTCCTGGCCCACCTTGCTGAAACTGATCGCGCGCGGAGTGGCCATCCCAGCCTCACTCACCGAGCCGCCGCCCACCGGATACGTCCGCTCGCCGCCCGCTCGGCCGACGCGAAAATATTTTCCATAGGCCACCCGGACGGAACCGAAATTTGACCGCAACCAACCGGCGGCCTTGCCCAACGCCAGCCGGATTTCCGGATCGGCCAAGTCCGGCGGAGGTTCCACGCTGCGGCAGTTTTTTTCTGCCAGCCCCTTCTTAAAGGCATAAAAAGCCAGCGCCCCTTCGGAGTCCGCGTCGCTCCGGCGATTCCACTTTTGAATCAGCCCGTAAACCGTGGTGACGTCCGGCGTGCGGTCGGCGTCCGCCGCCTGCGCCCACGCCACTTTCAGCCGCTCCTGCCAAAGTTGCGCGTGATAAATTTGCGGGCTGAACGCGATATCCGTTGCCCGCTCTACCGTAACGGCACGCGCCTGATCGAGCAGCTCGGTCATCATGTCGCCCCGTTGATGGCGCGGCGCCAGGCGGGTGGCGTTGTAGAGGTAGGGGAAACGGGCGTATTTCTCCGGCGTCAGCGGGCTATCTTTCAACATCGCAAACGGCGTGACATTGCAATTGTGCATGTAGGCTTGCGGCGGATTTTCGAGCTGGACCAAGTCCGCAAAGCCGTGAATGCCCTGCCAGTCGTTGGTGGAATAACGACCGGGGATGGGCCGGGTGGGATCGGTGCCCGCGGCGCGAATGGGCACGCGACCATTGCGAACATAATAAATGTCGCCCTGCACGGTGGCGACCATGACGTTTTGCGCCATGAGTTGTAGATGGGCCAGCGCGGCCTTCATCTCGGCAAGGTTGCGGGCGGTCATGGTTTCGTACGTTTGATCCGTCAGACCGACTTCTTCAAAGTACGGGATTGCCATGGCGTAGCCCTTGCCGTTTTTATGGGCGACGATCGGGCCATGGTGGCTGTATTCGATTTCCGATTCCTTCCACTCCACCTGGTCGCCTTTCCGCACCCCAATCTTGGTCTTCCGGACGACTAAATCCCGCCACTCGCTGTCGTGACGGTATTGCCGGGGATTATCAGGGTTGAGTTCTTCCTCGAAAATATCCGAAGTATCCGGCGCGCCCGTGGTCATGGCGATGGAACAGTAGCGACTATGGCCCAGGCTCGGGAGCGGCGTGCCGAGCAGGGAAACGCCCGAGACATTAAAATCACCGGCATAAATCCGGATCTGATAAAAGCGGAATTCGTCATACCAGCTCAGGTGCGGATCCACGACCGCGATCGGCACCTTCAGCGCGGTGCGGCTGGGGCCGATCAAGATTTCGTTGGAACCATGGTAGCCGACATCGTCGGGTTGGATCCCGGCCCGCTGCAGGTCGCCGCCCGCTTCGCCCAGCGGCCAGCCCCAGATAATGTACCGGCCCAGCGCCACCACATCCCACGGATGAATTTCCTGCGCCCAGGCCGGCACCTGTTCGGGATGTTCGTGCATGAAAGCTTTAACGCCCTGCTGGTAGGCTTCGATCACGGCCCGCATTTTGACGCTGACCTGGCCGTATTTTTCGCGGCTGATTTCCTCGTGCCGAAAAATGCGGGAAATCATGTCGCTCCGGAAATTGTCCGGGCCGAACACCTCCGCCATGGTGCCGTTGGCGCGCCGATAATTTTTCAGCAACTCCTCGAGCCGATCTTCCGCCTGCGCATAGCCGATCGCAAACGCCGCGACCTCCAGCGTCGGCGCATAGACGTGGGGGATGCCAAATGCGTCGCGATACAGGGTGGCCGCCGGCGCCGCTTCGGCGCCGTGAAGCCGCGGGACGGACAGCAGCACCGCGCAGATCAGGGGGAACAAGCTGGGGCGTTTGGTTTTCATCGGATGGGGGTTTAGGTATGGTCGGCCAAAAGCTTGCCGGGTTGACGCCCCAAAGCCAATCATTCTTCACGGCTGAAGCTGGCTTCGAGTGGCCGGAGAAAAGCGACCGGGCCCGCGGAACCGCTCCATCAACTCGAAAGGTCCTCCAACACCACACTGCCCAAGGGGTCCAGTTCGACCGGTCGCCGGCGCCCGCGGAAGCTGACCGTGACGCGGCGCGGTTCCGGCAACAGATTCCATAACAGCCCGCGCTTCGCCGTCGGATACCAAGCGCAAATCACCGGCGTCGTTTCCTCGACCACCGGCACGTTTTCCAGTGATGCGCGGATGCGCTGCTTGAAGGCGAACAACGCGTCGAGCGTTTCGGGCACCACTTCGCAGCCCGGCCCGCCCACCGCGGGTTGCGGACGACAAACCAGTTGGCCGGCGAACGCTGACTTTGACTGCACCCATTCCTGGGCGTCGTAGTCGGAGAGGAAATTCCAGCCCGCGGTCGCCGGGGACGTAACGACTTCAAACGGTACGCCCACCGCCAGCCACAGACTGAACGGTCGGTCGTCACCCACGTAGCGTTGCGCCTCGCCCCAGACATGCTTGAACGGACCACGCGGACGATGCCCCGCGATGAGTTCGTGGTGCCGGGCCTGCTCCCGCATGGCCGGGCCGAGCGTGGCCCAGTGCGCGCGCGGGAATGGCGTCAAGCCGCTCATGAACATCGTGTGTCGCACATCGGCCAGGGTCGAGATCGTGAGCTTGGCCGCGAGGTTGGGGGCAGAAAGTTTATCCGCCGGGTAGGCCGTGGTTTCACTGAACGCGCGGTCGGGTTCGACGAAGCGGCGGTGAAAGAGCACGCTAAACAGTTCGTCCGTCTTCCCTTTTACCGGGCCGAACGACCCATCGTCAAACATCAGTTCGCCCACGCGCACGGGCACGTCGCGATAGTCCCGCAACCGGAGGCCGGCCTTCTCCGCCCCGAGAAACATGATCATGTTGCCGAACCGGCCGTCGAAAGCGCGCTGTTGCGCGCGAAAGGACTTCGTGAGTTCAGCGCAGTTCGCATCCACCCACAAGCGCAGCAGCCGCGAGAACCGGCGCGCGCGGATGTCGTCCAGCAATTCGTCCCAGCGCGCCGCCCCGAAGCCGTGGGTGCGGAGAAAGGCCGCCCGATGGTCCGCGCAGCCGCAGCCGCCAATTTCGCCGGGGCTGCGCGCCAGTCGGAAATCGTCATCCACGAACGCGCGGCGAAAGCCTAGCCGCAGGAGCGCACGCAAGGCGGCGACGTTTTCTTCCGTCGCCGGCGCGTGGAGCGACGTGCCGGCGTAGCTTTTGCCGGCGTACCGTTCGCCCAGCCGCCAATGCTTCGGCGGCGTAAGCGGGAAATTGCCGTCGCTCGTTCCCAGCGAATCGCCCGGATGCCCGAGCGGCACGGTGATGAGTTCCGCGCGGAGTCCGGCCCGGCCGACGAGTTGTTGCGCCGCGATGATCTGCGCCTGCGGATACGGCCGGAAGCCGTAAAAGAACCCCGCCAGCCACACAGTGTTCACGCCCGCAGCACGCACCAGGTCGAGCAACTCCGGTTCGCGCTCGATAATCGGCGGGGCGAGGCACAGGTGGTAGTCGCGCCGTCGTGCTGACGGCCGCGGCTCGGCGCCAAGGAGCGGAGCGGCAAATGCCGCGCTCGCAATGGCGGTCAACCAACGCCGGCGGGAACATAGGCTCAGGGATTCAAACGGGAGCGGATTTTGCATCTGGCACACCGCCGAAAGGCGGAACATGGTTTCTCATCGATCGGTTGACGGAAGACTGGGATGGATGGATTCCGGTGTCAATCGACGGAAAGGAAGGAAAATTATTTTTCAATTCACGACTGTTGGCGACCACTGCACCCCGATCTGGACTTTGGTGCTAAGCAAGGCTGTTTTGATTTCCGCCCTCGCCCCAACCGTTCCCCCGCACCAGTCTGACGCAACGCAGGTTGGCCACCGGCGGTAGGGCCATTGGACGGCTACGGCTGGCCGATCCGCGACCCAGTGAACTGCCAGTCCGCCTTAGGGTTCAAGGCCGCCAAGCACCCAAGCAGTTCGAGGCGATCTCGGCTTTGGGCGAGCGGGCGAGCAATACTCCCCACTGCCGGGGCAGGGTTCAGCCGCCACGTAGTCGCCACCGGTTCGACGGCTCGACAGGGTGCGACCAGAAGTGGCGGTCAACCCGGGTGGTAGGAGTGTTCGCGCTGCGAACACTCCGCCCGCTCAGAGCGGGCGGAACGTGCGGTGACTCGGACGTGCCGCTGGACGCGGCACGACGGCTCGCAGCGCGAGCCGTGCTACCACACTGACCGCCACTTCCAGTCGCACCCGGCTCGACATCGTGCCTTGCGCCCCGCGGTGGGGTTTGCTATTCCACCCCCACGACTAAAACCCAAACTCAGCACTCGATTAGCCATCGCGTTCGGCAATCAACCTAACCAGCCTCGCGGGGGTAGCCCGCGCCAAATTCAATCCACCCAATTCCATGATTAAACAAAAGCTGCTTAAAACCTTTCGGGTCAAACCGGGCGCCCGGGTGGACCTAAAGAAATTTTCCACCGACTGGGCCGACACCAAAGTGGCCAAGAAACTCGGCAAGGACAAAATCAAGAAACAGGCGCTGAAAATTCTCGAACAGAACCGCAAAGAACTCGATGCCGTGCAGGAACTGCTTTACGCCAGCGACAGCCATTCCGTCCTGCTCGTTTTCCAGGCGATGGATGCCGCCGGCAAGGACGGCACGATCCGCCACGTCATGTCCGGCGTGAATCCGCAGGGCTGCCAGGTCTTCAGCTTCAAAAAGCCATCGGTCGAGGAGCTCGACCACAACTTCCTTTGGCGGTACATGAAAAGTCTGCCGGAACGCGGCCGCATCGGCATCTTCAACCGCAGCTACTACGAGGACGTGCTGGTGGTGAAGGTGCACCCCGAGTGGCTGGACCAGAAATTGACCAGAAAGCCGGACCAGAAGTATTGGGCGGCCCGTTACGAGGACATCAACAATTTTGAAAAACACCTCGTGCGCAACGGAACGCTCGTCCTGAAGTTTTTCCTGCACCTCTCGAAAAAAGAGCAGAAGAACCGGTTCCTGGAACGCCTCACCAATCCGGATAACCATTGGAAGTTCTCCGGGGCCGACATGGCCGAGCGCGCCCACTGGAAGGAATACCAAAAGGCCTTCGAGGACGCCTTCACGGCCACCAGCACCAAATTGTCGCCGTGGTACATCATTCCCGCCGATCGCAAATACGTCGCCCGCGCGCTGGTGGCGGACATCGTGGTCCACGCCATCAACAGCTTGAACCTGAAATATCCCACGGTGCCGCCCGAACGAATGAAGGCGCTGATGGCGGCGCGGAAGGAACTCGAAGGGGAAGGGAAAAAGCCAGCGGCCAAACCAAAGCCCCGGCCGCGGGCGAAAGCCAAAACCAAATCGACGCCCAAGCCCCAACCGCCGGCAAGGCCTCAGGCTGTCCCGCAACCGGAAATTCATCGCCAAGCTTGAGCTGAGCGGCGGGCAAAAAAACCGCCCACCGGCACCAAACCTTGGCCACAGGATCCCCAAACTTAACCCACCATGAAGATTGTCCTCTACGGCGCCGCGGGCGGCGAGGTCACAGGCTCGGCCTACCACATTCAAACCGACCGCGCGAGCGTGTTGCTGGATTTCGGCATGTTCCAAGGCCACCGGAAAGCCGAGGACAAAAACCGGGTGCTGCCCAAGTGCAATCTGGCGAAGCTGGATGCCGTGCTGGTCACGCATGGACACCTGGACCACACCGGCCGGCTCCCGTTGCTCGTTGCAGCCGGCTACACCGGTCCGATCCTGGGCACGCCCGCCACGATCGAGATGGCCGGCCTGATCCTGCGTGATTCGGCCAAGATCCAGGCCGGCGACAATGAGCGGATCAATCGCAAGCGCGCCCGCGCCGGCGAAGTACCACTCGCACCACTGTACACGCCGGAACACGTTGAGACGGTGCTGAGCCAGTTTATCGCCGTGCCCTACAACGATCCCGTCGCCGTCGCGGCCGGAATCACGGCGCGCTTTGTGGAAGCCGGGCACATGCTCGGTTCGACCAGCATTCAACTCGCCATTGAAGAAAAGGGCCGCTGGAAAACCGTGGTCTTCTCCGGCGACTTGGGCCCCTTGGGGGCACCCATTCTCAAAGACTTCGAGCCGTTCCACAAAGCCGATCTGGTCTTTCTCGAATCCACCTACGGCGATCGAGACCACAAGCCGTTCAAGGACACCGTCAAGGAATTCATAGAGATTGTGCGGGGCGTCGTCGCCCGCCAAGGCAAAATCCTCGTGCCCACTTTTGCCGTGGGCCGCGCCCAATTGCTGCTCACCCTGCTGGCCGGCGCGTTTCGGAACAAGAAACTGCCGCCCTTCCCGGTCTATCTCGACAGCCCGATGGCCGTCGCCGCGACCCAGATTTATCGGCAGCACCCGGAGTTGTTCGACGAAGAGATGATTGCCTTCATCAAACAAAGGGCGGTGGCGGTGGATCTGGAAATGGCGAAATCGAAAGTCTCCGTCACCGCGCAGGACTCGATGGCCCTCAACGACGCGCCCGGTCCGTGCATGATCCTGGCCGGCGCCGGGATGTGCAACGCCGGCCGCATTGTTCATCACCTCCGCAACAATTTGTATAAGCCGGAGACCGCCGTGTTGATCGTTGGCTACCAGGCGGAGGGCTCGCTCGGCCGCCAATTGGTGGATGGCGCCAAGCTCGTTTCCATCTTCGGCGAGAAAGTCGCGGTCAAGGCCAGCATCCACACGCTCGGCGGCTTTAGCGCCCACGCGGGGCAGACGGATTTGTTGACTTGGTTGGGCGCCATCACGGGCGCGCGTCCACGCGTGGTGCTGGTGCACGGGGAAGATCACGCCCGGGAAGGGTTCGCGGAAAAAATCGGGGAACGCTACCGGATCAAGGCAGAACTGCCGGCCTTGGGTGCGGGCGTACAAATTTGACCGCACTTGGGGCGGCCAGGTCCGGCCCCAGCCGTCGTCGACATCTCAACCGTGAACCTTGATTGTCGCAATTGGTTCCCCGTCGACCTGGGCCGCCCGATAACCCTGCGGAAAATTGACCTGCCGTTCGTCGCGGATGAGGAGCGGATACCCAAAGCCACAAAGCAGCCCAAGCGTCGCCAAGCATGAAGCGATTGGGTTGGATTGAAAATGCGGCGCCGTGCGGACCCGAATTGCAACCGGACTTCCCGGTGGCGAAACCATGAAGACCAATCGATTACTCGCGCATTTAGGGCCGCGACCCCGGGTCAGGCGTTGCTTCGCCATCGGGGGATTGTGCCTCCTGGTCGGCACGTTTCCGCTCGGGGCGATGGACACGCCACTGACCTCGTATCTGGATCGTATTCAGGAAAAGGCCGCCTTTGATCGGATCTGGGAAGGTTTTCGAATCTATGATGACAAGCACAACCCGGTCATTCAGCAGTTTTCGATCGTCGGTCGCTATCACGGTCAGTATTGGCTGGTGGACGCGGACCAAGGGCGCGCCGAGGGGTGGGAGAATCGGCGCTTCTTTCTAGGGGCCGAGGCCGTTCTGTTCCATGACTTCACCGTCCAAGCCCAGATAAAAGTCAGCGAGGATTTCGATCCTTTTTACGATGGCTTGTTCCAGGCCTTCGTCCGGTGGTCACCGAACGAAACCATTTCCTTGTCGGCGGGGCGCCTGGATTTTCTCTACGCCGGATTGGAACGGAGCCTGTCTTCGCGCGTGATGCCCACCTTCGAACGCGGCCTGCTGGTGAACCAGTTGATGCCGGCTCAGGTCGTGGGTTTGCTGGCCAAAGTCGAGGTTGGAGCGTTCACTTATCGCGCCGGGCTGTTCAGCGGCAGCATTGATCAGGAATTCACCACCTTCGCCGGCGGTTTCGGCGCCGTGGCCGGCGTGAGCTACCGGTTACCCCTGTTTTATACCGAAGGCAGTCTTCACCTGGATTATCTCTACAACAACGGCAACCCGGCGAACAACGCCTTTAAACCCTATGATCATATTCTATCGCTGTGGCATCAGGGCCAAGCCGGACCGTTCGGCTTGGGCGTAGACGTGACGGCCGGACACGGAATCGCCGGGAACCAATCCGTAATGAGTTTAACCGTTCTTCCCACCTATGTCTTCTGGCACGACCTGATCCGCCAGGGCGACGCATGGGAAGCGGTGCTGCGTTATCAGTACGCGGTCAGCGACGGCGCGAATGGCCTGCAACTCCAGTCGCGCTATGAGCAGAAGGTCGTCCCGGGCGGCCTCGGCAATAATTACAACGCCGTGTATGCCGGGATCAACTACCTCATATACGGCAACCGGCTGAAGCTGATGACCGGCGCGGAATATTCGCTGATGAAAAATTCGTCCGCGGCCGGCGACAGCTACAATGGCTGGACCTACTTCGCCGGTGTCCGCCTTTACTTTTGATTCGACGATCTTGGCGTGACAGATCGGTACGGGGGGGGGGGTGATCGTGGATTTGATTTCCGAAACGGCGCGGTTTGGAGGTGAGCCCGATGTAGCTGTCGCCGGTTATGGTTAGCGCCCAAATCCCCAGGCTCAGCGGCAGCCCAGCCACGCTGGGTAATTTCGGGCCGGGCTCCGAGCAGTTCTTTTCCCGCCGCGGTGAGACCTACGACTGCTCCCGCTTGCGGCGCTGCGACGCGAGGGCGAGCGGGAGGCTTGGCAAAAAAGTCCTGCCGCTCAATCAGGGGCCGCTTTGGTCATTACCGCAACACTGCCGGTTTGGCGACGGCGGGAGTTGCACCGGACGGCGGCCACCAGGAGCTGGCAGGTAGACAGACAACCTAGCAAATTCTGGCTATTGGCGGCGGAGCTTTCTATTCTGTCACCATGGAAGCGGGAAAATTTAGGGCTGGTTTCAAAAACAGACGGACAACTTCGCCCTGCGCCTCGATCTCCCTCAGCCAAATCGAGAACGAGAACGTCGACGAGGGAGGGGGCCAAGTTGGTTTTTCAGTCCGGCACTGAGGAATCTCCAGCCCCGCTCATGACCAACTGGCTCACCACCCTCAACAGCACGAACGCCGTCGCCCACGCGGTGATGGTGCTCTCGCTCGTCTGCGTGGCCGGCATGGCGTTCGGCAATCTCAAACTACGCGGCATCGGCCTCGGCACCTCGGGGGTACTGTTCGCCGGGATCGTGGTCGGGCATTTCGGCCAGCCGGTGAGTCACGAGACACTCGATTTCGTGAAGGAGTTCGGCCTCATCCTCTTCGTGTTTACGATGGGCCTGCAACTGGGCCCCGGCTTTTTTGCCGCCCTGCGCGCCCAGGGCTTGCGCCTGAATCTGCTCGCCGCCGCCATCGTGGTGGCGGGGGCGTTGCTCGCCGCGACGATGGGCTGGCTGCTCGGTTTGGATTACGCCGCCGTGCTTGGGCTCTTTTCGGGCGCGACCACCAACACGCCTTCGCTCGGCGCGGCGACTCAAGCCTTGAGCACGTTGCCCAATATTGCTCCAGATCGTCTGAGCCTGCCCGCACTGGCCTATGCCGTCTCGTACCCGATGGCCATCGTCGGCATCATCGGCTCCCTGCTCCTGCTCAAGAAAATTTTCCGTATTGATCCGGTGAAGGAGGCCGAAGAATTTCAGCGCGCCCAACAAAAAGTCGGCGACCCGATCGAACGCCGCACGTTGGTGGTGCAGAATTCGAATCTGCACGGCATTGCGATTAATGCCGTTCCCGGACGCGGCGAGGGCAAAGTAATTGTTTCGCGGATTCGCCGGGCCAACGAATCCGTGGTGCGCGCGGTCACCGGCAGCACCCAGGTGCAAACGGGAGACACGCTCCTGGCGGTCGGCACGCGCCCCGCGCTCGATCAGTTTCAACTCGTGGTCGGCCGGGCCAGCGACGAGGATTTGCGGCAGGTCCCCGGTCCGGTCACTTATCGGCGCGTGGTGGTGACGAACAAGGACGTCCTGGGCCGGACCGTGGCCCAACTCGGTCTCGACCAACTCTTCGGCGTGGCGGTCACCCGCATCACCCGCGCCGATCTCGAAATGACCGCCGTGCCGCACCTGCGACTGCAATTCGGCGACCTGCTGCAGATGGTCGGCGACGCCGAGAGCCTGGACAAGGCCGCCGCCGCCTTGGGCGACTCGGTGAAGGAGATGAACGTAACGCACTTCATTCCGTTGTTCATCGGCATCGCGCTTGGCATCATCCTCGGCACGATGCCAATCGCCATCCCCGGCCTCCCGCAACCTGTACGCCTCGGTTTGGCGGGCGGCCCGCTGATTGTGGCGATCCTGCTCAGCCGCATCGGCCGGATTGGCCGCGTGGTATTTCACATGCCGGTGAACTCCAACCTCGCTTTCCGGGAGTTTGGGATAGCGCTCTTCTTCGCGAGTGTCGGCCTGTCCGCCGGGGCGAAATTTTTTGCAACCGCGTTCAGCCGCTCTGGCCTGATTTGGCTGTTGGCCGGGTTCTGCGTTACTGTCGTCCCGCTCCTCGCCGCCGGAATCTTTGGACGCAAGGTGTGGCGGTTGAATTTCATGACCTTGAGCGGGCTGCTCGCCGGGAGCATGACCGATCCCCCCGCGATGGCTTTCGCCAACAACCTCAGCCAGTCGGAGGGGCCGACCGTGGCCTACGCCACCGTTTATCCCCTGACGACACTGTTGCGCATCCTAGCGGCGCAAATTTTGGCGCTGACCTTGTGTGGACGATGAACCCCGGCCAGCCCCCATTAAAACTCAATACACGCGCGTCCGGTGGTCCGTTCGCGATGACAAGATTTGCCCAGCGAATCGCAAACGGTGGAAAGCCGCACCGCCGCGACGCCACTAACCTCAGGGCATGGAGCGACCAACTATGAAAACTACGAACCGCCAGCAACTCGATCTCAAAGCCTACGGCATCACTGTCGGCGACGTCCGACGCAATCTCGCACCGGCGCAATTGTACGAGGAGGCAATCCGCCGCGAACCCGGTTCGTCCATTGCCGAGTCGGGCGCGCTGGTGGCCTACTCCGGCGTCAAGACCGGCCGCTCGCCGCAAGACAAACGCATCGTCAAACACCCGGATTCAGAAAAAGACGTGTGGTGGGGCGCCGTGAACTTCCCCATGGACGAACAGGGCTTCCACATCAACCGGGAGCGCGCCATCGATTACCTCAACACCTGCGAGCAGCTCTACGTCGTGGACGCCTTCGCTGGCTGGCATCCGCAGCACCGGCAGAAAATCCGCATCATCTGCTCGCGGCCGTATCACGCGCTGTTCATGCACACGATGCTCATCCGGCCGACGCGGGCGGAACTCGCCACGTTCGGCGAACCGGATTATGTGATTTTTAACGCCGGCCGCTTCCCGGCCAACCGGCTCACCACCGGCATGACCTCGAAGACCTCCATCGACCTTTCGTTCGAAGAACGGCAAATGGTCATCCTCGGCACCGAGTACGCCGGCGAAATGAAGAAGGGCGTCTTCACGATCATGAACTACCTCATGCCCAAGCGCGGTCTGCTCTCCATGCACTGCTCGGCCACCGCGGACGCACAACTCCCGCATTCCTCGGTGCTGTTTGGGCTTTCCGGCACGGGCAAGACCACGCTCTCGGCCGATCCCAAGCGCCGGCTCATCGGCGACGACGAACATGTCTGGGGCGAGGATGGCATCTTCAACATCGAAGGCGGCTGCTATGCCAAAGCGGTTGATCTCACGCCGGAAAACGAGCCGGACATCTTTCATGCGCTCCGGTTTGGCAGCGTGCTCGAGAACGTCGTGCTCGACAACGAAGGTCATCACGTCGATTTCCACGACACCAGCATCACACAAAACACCCGAGGGGCGTATCCCATCGAGTTCATCAAGAACGCGAAAGTGCCGTGCGTCGCCGGGCATCCCACCGACATCATGTTTCTCACCTGCGATGCGTTCGGGGTCCTGCCCCCGGTCGCCAAGCTCACGCCCGAACAGGCGATGTATCATTTCATTTCCGGCTACACGGCCAAGGTCGCCGGCACGGAGATGGGGGTGACCGAACCGTCGGCGACCTTCAGCGCGTGCTTCGGCGCGCCGTTCCTCGTCTGGCATCCGGCCAAATACGCCGAATTGCTCGCGGAAAAAATGAAGCAGCACCAGGTGAACGTCTGGCTCATCAATACCGGCTGGAGCGGCGGCAGCCATGGCGTCGGCGCGCGTATCAAACTCAAATTCACGCGCGCCATCATTGACGCCATCCATGCGGGCACTTTGGCGAAGGCGCCGACCCAGCCGGACCCGATCTTCGGCATCCAGGTCGTGACGGAAGTCCCGCAGGTTCCGGCGGAGATCCTCATCCCCGAGCACACCTGGGCCGACAAGGCCGCGTTCGCGGCGGCCGCCCGGAAGCTCGCCGGCTTGTTCAACGCTAACTTCAAGAAGTTTGAATCCGGCACCACCCCGCAGGTGAAAGGGGCCGGGCCGCTCAGTCCTTGAGTCCCGCCGCCGGCCGCACCAGCCGCCCTGTCCCAGCGACTGGGGTCTGGATTTTACCGCGGATCACCTTGGCGATCTGGGGGACGGAATCACTCGCGGACAGGGAACGACTCGTGGGCGCGAATGATTGCGCACGTCCCGCTCCCCGGGCACATTGAGACGGCCGCAGTCCAGGCGGCGAAATTCGGAACCGGGACGACCAGGTCCGGCGCCGGCATTCCGGTCGCCGCAGGAACTGCCAGCGCGCGGGGCAGGTCACGATCGAGAGCCAACCATGAAAGCAAACGAAACGGAATCCGAGAAACCAACAAGTAGCGACCTCTTCGGGAAACTGGACGCGTGGTGGCGCGCCGCCAACTACCTGTCCGTCGGTCAGATTTATCTTTCGGACAATCCGCTGCTCAAAGAGCCGCTCAAGAAGGATCATCTGAAGCGGCGCCTGCTCGGCCACTGGGGCACGACGCCGGGGCTAAACTTCATTTATGCGCACTTGAACCGCGTCATCCGGGAGCGCGACCTGAGCCTGATTTGCCTGGTCGGCCCGGGGCATGGGGCGCCAGGCATCGTGGCCAACACCTGGCTCGAGGGCACCTACAGTAAGGTTTATCCGGACGTGGGACCGGACGAAGACGGGATGCGCAAATTATTCAAACAGTTTTCCGCTCCCGGCGGCATTCCCGGTCACCTCGCGCCGGAGACGCCCGGATCGATCCATGAAGGCAGCGAACTCGGCCACACGCTCAGCCACGCCTTCGGCGCCGCCTTCGACAACCCGCAGCTGATCGTGGCCGCGGTGGTCGGCGACGGCGAGGCCGAGACCGCTTCGCTCGCCACGAGCTGGCACGCGAACAAGTTTCTCAACCCGGCCACCGACGGCGCGGTGCTGCCCATCCTCCATCTCAACGGCTACAAGATGGCGAGCCCCAGCGTGCTCGCCCGCATCAGCCACGAGGAGTTGGTCCAGCTTTTCCGGGGCTACGGCTACACGCCGTATTTCGTCGAAGGCAGCAAGCCGGAAGAAATGCACCGGCTGATGGCGTTCACGCTGGACCGGGCCATGAACGACCTCCGCCGCATGCAAATGGACGCCCGCCAGAATGGTCAGCTCCAACGCCCACGTTGGCCCATGATCATCCTGCGTTCCCCCAAAGGCTGGACCGGTCCAAAGGAAATCAACGGCAAACGCACCGAGGATTCGTGGCGGGCGCACCACGTCCCGCTCGCCGAAGTGCACGAGAAACCAGAGCAGGTGAAGCAACTCGAGAAATGGCTGAAGAGCTACCGACCCGAAGAGCTCTTCAACCCGGACGGCGGTTTCAAACCGGAGCTGGCGGAGTTGGCGCCGCACGGCGAGCGCCGCATGAGCGCCAATCCGCACGCCAATGGCGGATTGCTCCTGCGCAACCTCGGCCTGCCCGATTTCCGACCCTACGCCGTTGACGTCCGGAAACCCGGCGGGGCCGAGGCGGAAGCCACGCGCGTCATGGGCAAGTTCCTCAGTGAAGTCATGAAGTTGAACCTGGACCGAAAAAATTTCCGCGTGTTCAGCCCGGACGAAAACAACGCGAACCGCTGGCAGGACGTGCTAGAAGTTACCGCCCGCGCCTGGCTGGCGGACCGCTTCGATCACGACGATCGGCTCGCCCCCAACGGTCGCGTGTTGGAAATGTTGAGCGAGCAAACATGCCAGGGCTGGCTCGAAGGCTATTTACTCACCAGCCGCCACGGTTTCTTCACCGGCGGCGAAGCGTTCATCTCGATTATCGACTCGATGCTCCATCAGCACGCCAAGTGGTTGCAAGGCTGCCAACGCCTTTCGTGGCGGCGGCCGATTGCCTCCCTCAACTATCTGCTTGCTTCGCAACTCTGGCGGCAGGATCCCAACGGGTTTTCGCACCAGGATCCCGGCTTCATCGATCACGTGGTGAACCAGGCGGCGGAAGTCGTCCGCGTCTATCTGCCGCCCGACGCCAACTGTCTGCTGGCCGTCACCGACCAATGCCTGCGCAGTCGCAATCTCGTAAACGTCATCATTGCCAGCAAGGACCCATCCCCGCAATGGCTGCCAATGGATCAGGCCGTCAAACATTGCGCGGCCGGCCTCGGCATTTGGGACTGGGCCAGCAACGACCGCGGCCACGAACCGGATGTCGTGATGGCGTGTTGTGGCGACGTGCCTACGCTGGAAACGCTCGCCGCGGTGGACCTCCTGCACCGCCACCTGCCGGAGCTGAAGGTGCGCGTCATCAACGTGGTGGATTTGCTGAAGCTGCAACCACCGAGCGAACACACCCACGGACTCAGCGATCCGGATTTTGAAATTTTCTTCACGAAGGACAAGCCGATCATTTTCGCCTTCCATGGCTACCCGTGGCTCATCGATCGACTTATCAGTCGCCGCGCCAACCACCGCCAGTTTCACGTCCGCGGCTACCAATCCGCCGGCGCCACCACGACGCCGTTTGATATGTGCGTGCAGAACGAGCTGGACCGCTTTCATCTCGCGCAGGCCGTCATCAACTCGCTGCCCCAACTCGGCGCCCGCGCGGCCTATGCCAAGCAAACCTTGCGCGACGCCCTGCACGACCATCAGCGCTACCTCGCGGAACACGGCGAGGATGATCCCAAGCTCCTGAGTTGGAAATGGAGCGGCCCGCCGCCGGCCAGCGACAAGGAGCATACCGCTGAAAGTGACCACGGCTGAGCGGGGCAACCCAGGACCCAAACTTTTCCAACCCATGTTCACCAAACTCCGCGCCGAAGCGCCGGCGGCGACGAAAGCCTTCGGGGGCGAACGCCCGCCGTGGAAGGCAAAAACCGTCTGGATCGCGCTGGGGCTGATGCTGCTGGGTGGTGGCTTGTGGCTCAAGGACCGCGCCGACACCGATCCCTCCGACGCCGCGACTTCAATTGGCGCAGCGCAATTTTCCGATTCGACGGCGAACGGAACTCCGAGCCGCGGGCGGAGCGAACTGAAACCGTCCGCGCCCGCGACCTTCCGGTTCGGCGCCAGTTACGTTGGTGGATTTTTCCTGGGTTGGACGTTGCGACGATTTCTCAAACTAACTTTGCTGCTGTCGGGGGCGGCGATCGTGCTGATCGCGCTCGGCAAAAAATTTGGCTGGTTCGAGTTGGACTGGGTGGCGATCGAGAGTCACGTCCGGCACAGTCTCGCTTGGTTGCAAGGCGAGGCGGGCGCGTTCAAACAATTCGTCACCGGTTACCTGCCCTCGGCGGGCGCCGCGGGGGTCGGCGCGTTCCTGGGCTTCCGTCGCAAATGAGCGGCGGAGCAAAAACCAGCCACTAATCTTTAATGCTTAACTCCGAAACAAAAAGACTTTATCGTCCCAAGCAGTCCTGCGAAGGTGCGCGCGTCTCGGCGTTCAGCAACTCAACGGTTTTGCAAAAATTTTGCCATGGCCTTACGGATCAGCCTTGAGTCAAACCACCTTTGCCCATTAGTCGCCGGCGACGCGCGACGGGTGGCGAGGAGTTGGAATGCGCTCACTACGGCGGCGGGGCTCGCGTTGGCCACGCCTGGCTTTGGGGCGGAAACCGCCGCCGCTCCCGCGCTGACGGCCGCGCCGGTCGTAGTCACCAATTATGTGTTGGTCACAAACGTTGTTCAGGTGACCGTCACCAATTTTGTCGTCAGCACGAACCTGGGCGTCAGCCCGAACGTCCCCGCGTCCGGCACGACCAACTCGAAGCTGCCGGACCTGAGCTGGGTGCCGCCGGAAGATCGTTTTGATTGGATTCAACTCAAGTCCGGCGAGTGGTTGAAAGGCCGGATCAAGGCCATGCAGGAACGGAAGCTGGAGTTCGACAGCGAGGAGATGGAACTGCAGACCTTCGATTGGAAGAACATTCGCCAGGTGCGTTCGCCTCACATCAACGATTTGTTATATGGCGAACGGATGTTGGTCGCCGGCCCCATTTGGATCACGCCGGAACAAGTTACGGTCGGGGGCCCGGAGCCGCGCACGTTTCCCCGCAGCGAATTGCAAAGCATCACGCCGGGTGGCGCCCAGGAACGCAACCATTGGTCGGGCAAACTGGTGCTGGGAATGTCTCTGAGTTCCGGCAACACCAAGTCGGTGGATTACAACGCCACGGCCGGCCTGCAACGGCGCACGCCGGACACCCGCTTTCGGCTGGATTACCTGGGCAACATCAGCAGCGTAAACGACGTGCAGAGCGCCAACAATGAGCGCATCAGCGCCGAATTTGATTACTGGCTGTCGCGGCGACTTTATGTGGTGACGCCGTACCTGGAGTATTTCAGCGACCCCTTTCAAAACATTAAACGCCGCGCCACCGGCAACGTCGGGCTGGGTTACGACCTGGTGGACCATCCCAATCTGGAGTGGAACATCACAGCTGGCCCGGCTTACCAATACACCTGGTTCGATTCGGTGGCGGCCGGAGAAACGCCCAACGAAGGCGCGGCGGCGCTCGTTTTCAGCAGCCGGTTTGACTGGGAAATCACGCGCCGGATTGATCTGCTGCTGGAGTACCGGGGCCAATACACGCGCCGGGAACTCGGCGAAACTTTTCATCACTGGGTCACGACGCTGTCCGTCGACCTCACCAAGCGGTTCGAGCTCGATGTCTCACTCGTCTGGGATCGCACCCAGAATCCCACGCCCCAAAGCGACGGGACGGTGCCCAATCAAAATGACTTTCACCTCATCGTGGGCTTGGGCGTGAGGTTTTAATTTCATGCACCGACCGTCGGCGACCGACGTCGGCACAGCCGAGATCATCAGCCGCCGGAGTCTGATGAAAAGACCAAGCACCAAGAGCAGTCGCCGTTGGCGCTGGCTTCGACCAAAAAATAATCCGGGCGCCTAAAGGCCGACGCGAAACTACGGCTTCTCTTTATTGGCGGCTGGCGGCGCGGCTGGCTTGGTGAGTTCCGGCGGCGCGGCGGCGTTGAGTTGTTCCAGCACGGCGGTGGTCAGATCGTTTTCGCCATTCGTGTAAAGGAACACGCGGGTGCCGTTGATGGTTTCCGCCGCAGTATCCAGCACCATGCTGTAACCCCCGGTCTTCGCCTTGGCACTGACCGTTTCCTTGATTTCGCCCAGGACACTGTTCCGCATGCGCGTGGACTGGCTCTTGAGATCGGTATCCGACCGCTGGGTGAACTGCTTGATGCTTTCATCGCTTTCGCGGAGTTCTTTGAGTTTCGCTTCCGCGGCCTTCCGGCGTTTGTCGCGCTCCTCGGTGGACACCGCCTGGTCATTGGCGTCGGCATTGAGCCGCTGGTATTGCTCCAGGAGTTTCTTTTTGTCGTCGTTGAAGTTTTCCAGTTCCTTGATCAAATCGGCTTTGCGCGCATCCAACGCCAAGGCCGCCTGTTTGGTTTTCCAGTAATCGGTGAAGACCTTGCTGAGGTCCACCGTGGCGATGCGGGGTTGCTCCGCCGCGCCAGCGGCCAGCGCGGTGAACAGGACTCCGGCCAAAATCAATTTCATCCATGAATTCATCATCATCATAGCCAATCAGATTTCCCGGTGTGCGCCAATATCATTCTTGCCGCAGCCGCTTGAAGGGGCAGGGATGTTTCATCTGCCTAAGGCGAAGCGTTGGCGATGCCGTTCTTACGGCGAGACGCGCCAGACGGGAAGAACGGCGTGCCGAAGGATCGGCGCCGAAGCCTCCTGCCGGTCCCGAGCGACCGGATCTCCGCTATC
>JANXWY010000109.1 GCA_025350905.1 Verrucomicrobiota bacterium | reverse complement strand
CGACCGCCTCGCCGCGGAGCATTCCCTGGAGACCAACATCCTGGCCCAGTGGACGGCCGCCGTTCTCCGGGCCGTAAATGACGAGGCCGATGCACTTCATCCCTTGGCGATGGCCGCCTTCGCGAAGGAGGATCAGCTCGTGAAAACCAATCTGCTGCCGAACGCGGCCGGTTTGCCGGACGGCGCGCGCGTCGTGGTGGATTTCGGAAAAATCACCGACTCCGAATGGTTCGTTGACGGGGTCGGCTTTGGCCTGCGGCCAATCCGTCCGGGCGAGTGGCAGCTCGTCGCCTCGTATGGCACGAACGCCGCACAGCTGCGTATCGCCACCCGGGCTGCCGCGCAGTCGGATCCGGATTGGCGCGACCTGGACTTGAGTCCCGGCGTGGAACGTGAACCGACCCTGTTTGGCGCCTGGCCGCGCGATGGCCAGATGATGCGCTCGCCCAAGTTCGAGCTGACCCATGGCAAGCTCTACTATCTGGTCCGGGGCAGTGGTCGCATTCTCGCCACGGTGGATTCGCAGCGCTTGGTGACCGGCCCGGTCCACACGGTGCAGGTTAAGGAGTGGGGCTTCAAAGACAACTGGCATTGGGTTTCGCAAGATCTGTCCGATTATCCAGGGCATCGCGTCGCCATCGAATTCTCGCCCGGCAATGAGTTCGACACGGCGATCGCCATGATTGTCGAATCCACTCAGCCACCGGCCGAGCCATGGTCGGTCGGCCAGCAACTCGCGCACGTTTTCGCGGAGCAAAACCTGGCTGCTCCAGCCGACATGGCCAGCTCGTATCAGGAAATTTTTACCGCCACCACCAAATCCGAGGGCTCGATCAAAGCTGATTCCGACTCGTTGGCCATCATGAATTGGCTCGCCCAGCGGCCGGAATTATTTTCGGGGAAAGACGGCGAATGGCCGGAGCCGGTGAAAGGTGCGATCCGTGATTTTCTGAAGGAGCGGGAGCCACTGCTCAGCCGTGTCCAATGGAAATCGCGGACGGCGCCGGCGCTGCTGGAAGGCAATGGTGTGGACGAATACCTCCTTGTGCGCGGCAAGCATCAAACTCCGAAAGGACTCGTCCCGCGACGATTTCTAGAGGCGATTGCCGGCGGGGAACCGCTCGGTAACCAATCGGGCAGCGGGCGATGGCAACTCGCCGAAGCCATGACCGATCCGGCCAATCCGCTGCTGGCCCGCGTCTTCGTCAACCGCGTCTGGCATCATTTGTTTGGACGCGGTCTGGTCGTCACCGTCGATAACTTTGGCTGGCTCGGCCAGCGCCCGACCCATCCTGAGTTGCTGGATGATTTGGCGGCAACGTTTGCGACGGACGATCGTTGGTCGCTCAAACATTTGCTCCGCCGACTCGTGCTTTCGCGCACCTACGCCATGGCGAGCAAGCCGGATGACGCCGAGGCCGAGCAGCGCGATCCGGAGAATCTACTGCTGCATCGCATGAACCTGCAACGGCTCGAAGGCGAAGCGATGCGCGATGCGATGTTGACCGTCTCAGGGCGTCTTGATCGCCGGATGTTTGGCCCTTCCGTGCCGCTGCATCCGTCGCAATTCGTCGAGGCACGCGGCTTGCGCAGCGAACGCGGCCCGCTCGACGGCGAGGGTCGCCGCAGCCTGTACGTGGCGGCCCGGCGCAACTTTTTGCCGATGATGATGACGGCGTTCGACACGCCCACGCCGTTTACGACCGTGGGCCGGCGCAATGTTTCCAACGTGCCCGGCCAGATGCTGTTCCTCATGAATGACCCTTTCGTGCACCAGCAAGCGGAAGTTTGGGCCCGCCGGCTCCTGGCCGAAATGCCCGACGCTTCCGTTGAAGCCCGCCTCCGCTGGCTGTACCTCGGCGCCTTCAGCCGCGAACCGACTGCCATTGAAATCGCCCGCTGTCGCACCACTTTGGAGGCGGTGGGCGACGCTTCGAATCCCGGGCTGTCAACGTTCGAATCGTGGACGGAGATTTGCCATGCGCTGTTTGGTGTGAAAGAATTCATCTATGTCCGCTGAGCCGTTACATTGTCGGTCCTGTTTGAGCCGGCGCGAAGCCGTAGGACAGGCGTCGCGCCTGTCTCTAACCCGCCCCCACTTGGTTTACTTGAGAGGATGGTCTTGAATGAACTCGCACCAAATTCGGAACAAGCTTCTTGATGATGGCGATGGGGGCGACGCCTGCCTTGCGTGTTCAACGACATCTTCCCCGCTAAGTCGTCGCGAAGTGCTGAAGGACCTGGCTTGCGGATTCGCCTCGGTGGCTTTCTCCGCGTTGTTCGGCCAAAACTTGTTGGCTGCCGGCTCGCCCCGCGCCAATCCGCTCGCCGCGCGGCCGCCGCATTTCAAGCCGCGCGCCCGAAGCATCATCTTCCTCTACCTGGATGGCGGATTGTCGCAGGTGGACAGCTTTGATTACAAGCCGTTGCTGGCGCAACATCACGGCGAGGATCCCCACACCGCGATCGGCAAGCTGGAAAAAACCCAGTTCGCCAATGTCGGCAAGGTCATGAAGTCGCCGTGGAAATTTTCGCGCCGAGGTGAAAGCGGCTTGTGGGTGAGCGACCTTTTCCCGCATCTCGCGGCGGAAGCGGACCAACTCTGCGTCATCAAGTCCATGACTTCAAAATTTCCGGAACACACCAGCGCCAATTATTTTCTCCACACGGGCACGGGCTTGCAAGGCCGCCCCAGCCTTGGCTCGTGGGCCACGTATGGGTTGGGCAGCGAAAACCAGGACGTACCCGGGTTCATTTTGCTCAACGGCGGATTGATTCCTTCCGGCGGCATGGACAATTTCAACAACGGTTTCCTGCCCGCCACGTATCAAGCCTCGGTGTTCGAAGCGAAGGATCCTGCGCTTGCCAACATTCGGGCTTCGGAAAAAGCGCCTCGGCTGCAGGAACTGAAAACTTCGCTGATCCGCGACCTGGATGAACAGACGCTGCAACAGGCCGGTCATTTAGATGCCTTGGAATCGGCTATCGCCAACCATGAGCTGGCGGCGCGGATGCAATTGACCGTGCCGGAACTCCTGAGCCTGGAGGGCGAATCCGCCGCCACCAAGAAGCTCTATGGCTTCGACTCCGATTACGAATTCACCCGCGCTTACGCCAAGCAATGTCTCACCGCGCGTCGGCTCGTGGAACGTGGCGTGCGATTCGTCGAGTTAACCTGTCCGAAGATCGGCGGCTACGACCGCTGGGACGCGCACAGCAATTTGACGAAGAACCACGCTGACAACGCGCGGGCCGTGGATCAACCCATCCGCGCGCTGCTCGTGGACCTGAAACAACGCGGCCTGTTGGACGATACGCTCGTGGTGTGCTCCGGCGAGTTTGGCCGGACGCCCTTCGCGCAAGGCAGCGACGGTCGGGATCACAACGAATTCGGCTTCTCGCTCTGGCTGGCGGGTGCGGGAGTGAAGGGCGGGATGAGTTTCGGCGAGACCGACGACTGGGGCTACAAGGCGGTGGTGGATAAG
>JANXWY010000103.1 GCA_025350905.1 Verrucomicrobiota bacterium | reverse complement strand
CCGAAGCGGGCGGCAAGTTAAAAGAGGATGAGATCGCCCGGCAAATCCAGCTCACGCGCCGGCAACCCGGCGCTGGCGGAAATATCCTGTACAGTTTCCACTGGCTCCAGGACAACCATCTGCTCGCCGGCTCCCTGAGATCCGAGTATCGCGAGTCGGCGCTCGTTCCCGCCAGTCCATGGCTCGGGGGCACTCCGCCGCCGAAGCCGAATCTCAAGGTGGTTTCGTCTGTGCCCCTGCAAATTCGCTGGCTGCCGGGCGAGGGCGAGCCGGCGCGATGGTGGGTCCTCCAATACCAAACCCGCACCGGCTGGGTCACGGAAATCTTGACGGGGGACCAGCGCGCGCGAAACCTTACCGGCGATAAGCCGCAAACCATCGCCGTGACCGCGGTGAGCCGAACCGGAGTAGCCAGCGCCGTCGCCGCTTTGGTGGCGCGCGAAAACTAAGTCCCGGTTGTTTTTGCCGCGAATGAAAACCCAGGCCGTTCGTTCCAGCCCCGAAGCGAAACCATCACGCGTCCCGCCTTTTCAAGGTGCGCATTTGAATTTGAGCTTGGGCCTCGCCTTGCTGGCACTCACCTTTTGGGCGTTCCTGCCGGGAGTGGACAACGATTTCGTCCGCTTTGATGACCAGGATTATGTCACGGCGAATCGTGCCGTCCAACGTGGGCTGAGCTGGGACGGGGTGAGCTGGGCGTTTTCGAGCACCACCGCTGCGAACTGGCATCCGCTCACGTGGCTTTCGCACATGTTGGATTGCCAGCTTTTTGATTTGAATCCGGCGGGGCATCACTTGACGAGTATTTTGCTCCATGCCCTGAATACGCTGTTGGTTTTTGTGGTGCTGCGTGCCATGACCGGCGCGACGTGGCGAAGTTTTTTGGTGGCGGCGGGCTTCGGCTGGCATCCGCTGCGCGTCGAATCCGTCGTCTGGGTTGCGGAGCGGAAGGACGTGTTGGCCACGCTGTTTTGGCTGCTGACGCTCGGGGCGTACGCCCTTTACGTGCGACTATCGGTCGCGCGATCAACCCGCGCTAAACTTTATTACGGACTCGCACTGGGTGCGTTCGCGGGCGGCTTGATGGCCAAGCCGATGGTCGTGACGTTGCCGTTTGTCTTGTTGCTGCTCGATTTCTGGCCGCTCGCCCGTTGGCGGCAAAAGCAATGGTCGGCGTTGGTGCTGGAGAAATTCCCGTTCTTCCTGCTTTCCGTCGCCGCTAGCGCCATTACGTTCTGCGTCCAACGCGAGGGCGGCGCGATGGACGTTGCCTTGCCGATCACGTACCGCTTAGCCAACGCGGTCGTTGCCTGCGTCCGCTATCTGGGAAAACTGTTCTGGCCGGTTGATCTGGCATTCTTTTATCCGCATCCCCAGCACTGGCCGCCGCTGGTAGTGGCCTTCGCTGGCCTCGTGCTGATGGGCCTCTCTGGCGTGGCGGTGGCGCTCCGTCATCGCACTCCCAGTTTGCTCATGGGGTGGTTGTGGTTTCTCGGGACGTTGGTGCCGGTCATCGGTCTGGTTCAGGTCGGCCAGCAATCCATCGCGGATCGTTACACCTATATTCCGAGTCTGGGCTTGCTCATCGCCCTGGTCTGGGGAGGGTACCAATGCGTCGCTCAACCCGGCGGGCTGCAGCGCGCAGTCGGTTTCGCTGCGGGGGTGGCTCTCATTTTGTGTCTGCTCCTGACTCGGCAGCAAACTCAGTATTGGAAAAACGCTGAAGCGCTCGCGCGCCATGCGCTCGCCGTCACTCGCGACAACCATCTCGCGCACGACTTGCTCGGCGAGGTGTTCGAGGCACGCGGTCAATATGACGCCGCGTTGGCGGAACGCTTGGAAACGTTGCGCCTGAAGCCTAACTACGCCGCCGCGCACAACAATCTCGGCATCGCGCTCCAGCGCCAGAATCGCCTGCCCGAAGCCATCGACCAGTTCCAGCAAGCGCTCCAGTTGCGCCCGCGTTATCCCGAAGCCAGCTACAACCTCGGCGCCGCATTTGAAAGCGCCAATCGTCCCGCCGATGCCGTCCGCGAATACGAACGCGCCCTGACGCTGCGGTCGGACTACGCCGATGCGCACTACAACTTGGGGTTGCTACTGGGACGCCTGGGCCGGTTCGAGGACGCCATCGTCCAGTTTCAGGCAACCCTCCGGATCAATCCCGGTGCGGCGGACGCCTACAATAATTTGGGTGTGACCCTGGGCCGCTTGGGCCGCGCTGCGGAAGCGATCAGCCAATATCAGCAGGCCATTCGCTTACAGCCGGATTTTGCGCGGGCGCACTTCAACCTGGGCGTGGCGCTGGCGGGATCGGGACGCCCGGTCGAGGCGAAACAACAATTTGAAACTGCGCTCCGCCTCCAGCCCGAGTACCCGGAAGCGCAAACCAACCTGAATGCCATCCGACTCCTGTTGGACCCGTCGGGTGGCAAACCGTGATTCCGCCAGCTCGCGCGGCGGGAACTACGGCGCCCGCCGCAACTGAAAAAACTCCTGGGGCTGCGAAATGTTTACCGGCACCGAATTGGTCACGCCGGTGGCGTTGACCGGAGAGTTGGTCTGCCAGGTAGTCAGGTTCGTCGAACTGAGCAGGTAGAATGATGCGACGGGATCGGACGTGAAAGTCAACAGCGCGTGCGTCCCGGACGGATTCGGCACAATCGAAGTGAAGACCGGGGCCACTGGTGTCGTTCCGGCAAGATTCGCTCTGACCGCGTGGGCGGACAACTTCCCGCCCGCTGTGGTGAAATTGCCTCCGACATACAGGTCGGTGCCCGACACGGCCAATGCATAGGCCACGCTGTTCAAACCCAAACCCAAGGCCGACCACGTGGTACCGTCCCATTTCGCTATCTGACTTGCGCCGCCCCCACCGGCCAGAGTGAAATCGCCTCCCGCATACAAATCGCCACCTACCGGGGCCAATCCATTGACGGTGCTATTCACACCCAAGCCCAAGGTTGACCACGCACTGCCGTTCCATTTCGCGATATGATTCGCGTTACTGCCGCCCGCCGTGGTGAACGCGCCACCGACGTAAACGTCGATGCCCGCCACCGCCACCGCATAGGTCGTAGCATTCAACCCCGCCCCCAAAGCCGACCAGGTGCTCCCGTTCCATTTCGCCACGCGATTTACGGTGGTGATGCCGGAAGTGAGGAACTCGCCCACCGCATATAAGTCGTTGCTCGACACTGCGAGCGCCCGGACCGGGTTGGCGAAACCGAACCCCAAGGGCGACCAGGAGCCGCCGTTCCATTTCGCCACGCGATTCGCGGGGAGGCCGCCCGCCTTGAGAAAAACTCCACCAGCGTACAGGTCGCTTCCGGACATCACCAAGGTAAAGACCACGTTGTCCACCCCAAACCCCAAGCCCGACCATGCGCTCCCATCCCATATCGCCACGTTAGTCGCGTTGTTGCCGCCAGCCCGGGTGAAATTCCCTCCCACGTACACATTGCTACCTGATACTGCCACTGCATTGACCAAGCCGTTCAATCCAGTGCCCAAGGCTGACCACTCACTTCCATTCCATTTCGCAACATAATTCGCGTTGTTGATCCCCGCCGCAGTGAATGTCCCACCCACATAAAGGTCGCTACCCGAGACAGCGACCGCATTGACCACGCTGTTCAACGCGGGTGACTCCAAGGGTAACCACGATGTGCCGTTCCATTTCGCGACATCATTTGCGGCGTTGGTGCCCGCTGCGGAGAACCAGCCGCCCACATACAGGTCGCTACCCGACACGGCCAGCGCAGAGACGGTCCAATTCACTCCCGACGCCAAGGCGGACCACGCGCTGCCGTTCCATTTCGCAACTCGAAACGCGAGGTTGCCCCCTGCCGTGAGAAAATAGCCGCCCGCGTAAACGTCATTGCCAAACACCGCTAGCGCATAGACATCATTGTTCATCCCCGAACCCAAAGCCGACCACGCGTTGCCATTCCATTTCGCCACCCGAATCGCGCCGTTGCCGCCCGCCGTGTTGAAGTTGCCTCCCACATACAGGTTGGTGCCCGATATCGCCAGCGCATAGACAGTTTGATCGCCATTTCCTACTCCCGATCCCAAGGCCGACCACGCGCTGCCGTTCCATTTTGCTACATTCGTTGCACTGACGCCGCCCGCCGTGGTAAAAGCGCCGCCGACGTACAGGTCGCTGCCCGACATCCCCAGCGCAAAGACAACTTTAAACTGCCCTCCTAGCCCCGACCCTAGTGCCGACCACGCACTACCATTCCATTTTGCCACACCCGTCGCGCTGATGCCGCCAGCCGTGTTGAAACCACCTCCCACATACAGGTCACTGCCCGACATCCCCAGCGCAAAGACCTCGCCATTCACCCCCGATCCCAGAGCCGACCACGCGCTGCCGTTCCATTTCGCCACATTTGCCGTATTGATGCCGCCCGCCGTTCTAAAAAGGCCTCCCACATAGAGGTCGTTACCCGACACCGCCAGCGCATACACGGCGATGTCTATCCCGGAACCCAAGGCCGACCACGCGCTCCCGTTCCATTTTGCCACATTATTCGCGCTGGCACCGCCCGCTGTGGTGAAATCGCCCCCGATATAGAGGTTGCCAGAAGCATCCACCACCATTGCTCTAACCAAGCCGTTGGCACCGGATGGCACATCCATACTTATCCAATTCTCGTCGCTGAATGTCGGGTCAATGCGCACCGGGTAAACGGCGACCGCATCCTCCACCAGCACGGTCAACCGCGCTTCCGTCGTTACTTCCAATCGCGCGGTCAACTCCTTGCCGTCGGCATCCATTACCCGCAGCCGGCTGTAGGCAATCTTGCGTCCGGAACCATCGAGCACCAACCGCGCTCCGTTCGCCAGCGCCTCGGCCCTGGCTCCGGTCACATCCAGTTCCACACGCAACGCACCGTTCCCGGGAGGTCGCTGTATCACCACAAAGTCTTGCCGGATGCCATCTACACTTACGGAGTATTCCTCGGTCAAGCCGGGGCGCTCGCAGCGGGCCAGCTTGTCGTTCATCGTCACGTTGCCTTGCGACGGCAAGAAGGTCAGCACGCCTTCTCGACCAATAGCGTGCGCCGTCACACGGAATTTTTCACCGGTCTGCGGCTCGACGGTCGAGACCAGCCACAACCCTTCGCGCGTGACCTGGCCTTCCAGTTTCTGAAACCCGCAGCGCAGCCGCGCTCCTTCCGGCGTCGGCGTCACGGACAATCCGTCGCCCGGATACTGCGCGCCCGCTTTTGTCCCCAACTCGGACAAAGGGATTGGTGACTTGGCTTGGTTCGAGAGCTCCGCACAGACGGTGGTGGTCAATGCGGCCAGCCCGACGAGGCCACTGGCCAGGCCAAGGAGAAAGGTAATATTTTTCATGAGGATAGGGAGCTGTCCGGTTGGCCAATGAAATTCATTACCGGATTTGAAATCGATTGAACTATGAGCCTTGCCTCAGCCTTTTCAATGCAATTTCGATACATTTTTTCAAGTCGGGGCGCCGGTTTGAAATCTCCAGCTTGCTTCTGGCTCCCGTCAGCGTTCCCAGAATCTCCGCAAGGTCGAGATCGAGATTCAAATCAAACGCCGGCCTTGCCAACGGAAGTCTACCAGCCGCGACGCAAGTCTGCCGGCGCCGCGCCGCGGGCGCGCAGTTGGCGGAGGCTGAGGGCATCGTGCCGTTTCGCGAGTCGCACGCCCGCGGCATCGGTCATGAGCGGGCAGTGGAAAAACTTTGGCGGCGGTAGCCCCAGCGCCCGATAGAGCAGGAGCTGGCGCGCCGTGGATTTGAGCAAATCTTCGCCCCGCACGACTTCGGTGATCTGCATCGCCGCATCGTCCACCACGACCGAGAGTTGATAAGCCGGAACGTCGTCCCGCCGCCAGACAACGAAATCGCCAAAGTCTCGCCCGGCGACGTACTGTCGCGGGCCGAGGTGTTGATCGTGGAAGGAAATGGTTTCACCATCCGGCACGCGGAAGCGCCAGTTGAAGCGAGTTGAGGGTTGAGCGTTGAGGGTGGAGGGCGATTTGCTGCGGCAGGTGCCGGGATAAATCGCTTCATCATCTTCCGCGTGCGGGGCGCGCGCGGCGGCGGCGATGTCTTTGCGCGAACACGTGCAGGAATAAATAAATCCGCCCGCTCGTAATTGGTCGAGTGCGGTCCGATAGAACGAAGTGCGTTCGCTTTGGTTGTACGGACCCCGCGGCCCGCCGCAGTCCGGGCCTTCGTTCCAGGCAAAGCCAAACCAGTGCAGGTCCTCGATCATGGCGGCCACGAACTCCAGCTTGAAGCGCCGAGCGTCAATGTCGTCGTTGCGCAACACCAGCGCCCCGCCGGCGGCACGCGCGCGTTCCTGGGCGGTCCAAAATGTCCGCGCATGACCGAGGTGCAGGTAACCCGTCGGTGACGGCGCGAGGCGACCGCGATAGTTATGCGTCAGAGTCATTCAATTCAGCTACAACGCCAAAAGGCCGCGCCGTCAGGACGAAAGGGTTGAACAATTATTTCCTCTCGGCGAAACCACGTCCGCTACCCGCCATCCATCCGCCGGCGGAGGCTCAGTACGTCAGCAACTCGAGCGCGGCGACGCCGTGCGGCGCGAGTTCCCATCGACTCCCATGCTGGGCGACGAGCCGGCGGCAGGGATTTTTCCTCGCCTCGGGTTCATTGACCGACAGCAACTGGAACTTCGCCTTGCCTTTCAACTCGGAGGCGGCGCGTGGGATCAACTCTTGCGGAATCCCATTGAAGTTGAGAGCGAGTTCGTAGCCCGCCACGCCCTCCGACTGAGCCACGGGATTCGCGCGCACCAAACGGGCGTACCGTTTGAGCCAGGGGAAATTGGTCGCGCGCACGGCCACGCGGCAAAGCTCGGTCTGGTTCTGGATAAAATGGACCAGGCTGAATTTCGCGCCAAGGCGATGTTGTTCCAGCAACACCGCGCGTGGATCCAACCCGAGCAGGTTCTGGCCGTTCCAAGCGCCGTGATCGTTGCGCTGGCCGGGGAAATTTTTCTGGTACCACGCCGGGAAGCGCTCGTTGATGAAGAGGTCCAGCTCGAAGTGGACGTGGGCGCGCTCTTTGGAAATCCCTTCCCGTGTGTTCGCGGTGCGGCCCATGACGCCGATGGGCTGGCCCGATTTCACGGTCGTCCCGGGTTTCAAATCCGCACCCACTTCACGCAGATGCGCGTAAGTGGAATAAAGTTCGATGCCATCCAGTTCGTGGCGCAGGACAATGTAATTGCCGAAGTTGGACAGCGCCGCTTTGCGGTTCACGTAGGCGACGGTACCGTCGGCGGTGGCGAGAACGGGGTCGGTAGGCTCGCCGCGCTTGTCGCGTTGGAGGCAACGAATATCCAGCCCTTCATGCAAATGTCGTCCGTCCGAACGCACGCAACCAAAAGTACCGGTGACCCAAGTCTTGCCTACGGTCGGGACGAAGAAGCGCTCCGCCCCGCCGTCTGCGTCCCACAGGGCGTGGTTGGCCGTGGGCAAGTGCAATGCTTGGGCGGGTACGGTCGCGGGGTAGTTCGCGAGCCCCAGCAGTAACAGCGCCCAGATGAAACCAACCGGTAGGCGAACCATGGCTAAGGTCGATCGTGTTCCCCGGTTTTTTCGGCGTGATTGTTCAAGCCAAGCACAATTTGTTCGGCCTCCGCCCGATCGGCGTCGGGCGTGAAAATGAGGACGCCGTCGGTGATCCGTTGCTGGATGCGCGGCGCGCCGAGCCAGCGATCCACTGCGTTTGGCTCCAAGCCGAACTGGCTGCGGATGGCGAAACGCCGGTTGGGGTTGGTGGCCGAATATTGTTCGAGGATCGTCTTGCCGAGGTTATTAAATTCGAGCTTCAAAGCAAAACCGCCGTGCTCGTTCAGGAGACTGGCTTTGACCAACAGGCTCTCGTTGAGGAACGGACTGCTGACGATATTCACGGTCATCGGCACCGCCCGGCAGATGGCCACTACTTGGGTCTGGTCCGTGATTTCCACATTGGATTCGAGGTAAACGCGCACGGTGGCGATCAGGTTTTCGCGTTTGGATTCGGCACTTTGGCAGCCGGTCAGGACGGCGAGGGCGAGGGCGAACGGTAAATAGATGTTGAATCGGCGCGGACAAATTACCATAGTGACTAAACAGAATCGGAACACGCAAGCAAAGTAAAGACTGATATGGGCAAACAAACGAACAAGACGATCAAACGCAAACGCCGGGTGGCTTATGTCAAACGCCGCAAAGCGGCGGTGAAAGCGAAGCTCAAGCCCGCAGCGAAGTAAGCGTCCTGGCCATCGAACCAGCAAGCCGCCCCGCAAGGGCGGTTTTTTATTGCTGGCATCGGGCTGACGCCGAAAGGGCGACCCGGATCGGACTCGCCCGTAACGATCCGCCGCACTTCGACCGCATTCCTGATGGCGGAAGCGGATCGGCTCGCTGTCCGGCGACGACAGGTTCCACGACCGTTTGCCAGTGTCGACACCGGCTTCCGCCTTGCGACGCAGCATTGCCTTCCTATAATTCGCCCGTGCTCGACATCAAATTAATACGTGAAAAGCCGGATTTTGTCCGTGAACGACTGGCCACACGGGGTGCCGGGGACGAACAACTCATTGCCGGAATCTTGCAAGCGGACGACCAGCGGCGCAAGGCGCTGGCCGAAGTGGAATCCCACAAAGCCACGCGCAACCGGGTCTCAAAAGAGATTGGGGCGCTGATGGGCCAGAAGAAACTCGCGGAAGCCGACGCCCGGAAAGCCGAAACCAAGACGCTGGGGGATCAGATCACGGCCCTCGATCAGCAGGCCAAAACCGCGGAAGCGGTGCGCGACGAATTGATGTTGCGCCTGCCGAATCTGCCGCATGCGTCCGTGGCGCTGGGCAAAAACGCGGAGGACAATCCGCTCGTGCGGGTGCACGGAACGAAGCCGGCTTTTGCGTTCCCGCCCCGATCACACGTCGAGTTGTGCGAAAGTTTGAAGCTCGTGGATTTTGCGCGCGGCGTGAAATTGTCGGGCAGCGGGTTCCTGCTGTACACCCATTGGGGCGCGAAGCTGGAACGGGCGCTGATTCAATACCTGCTCGATCTGCACACCGCGGAGCATGGTTATACCGAAGTGGCCCCGCCGCTCCTGGTCGGGCCGCATTGTCTCGAAGGCGTCGGGCAATTTCCCAAGTTCCAGGATCAGTATTACGGCGTGGCCGAAGGCAACGACGCCGCCAAGCTGGGGCATTTGTATTTAATTCCAACCGCCGAAACGCCCGTCGCCAACATTCATCGCGAGGAGATTTTGCCGGAGCCGCAACTGCCGATTTCCTATTGCGCCTACACACCGTGCTTTCGCGGCGAGGCGGGTGCGGCGGGCGTGGGCACGCGGGGCATGATTCGCGTGCACCAGTTCGACAAGGTGGAGTTGATCAAGATCGTGAAGCCGGAAGCGGGTTACGCGGAACACGAGAAAATGCTGGGACATGCCGAACGCGTGCTGCAGACTCTGGGGTTGCATTATCGCGTGGTGCTGCTCTGTACGGGCGACCTGGGTTTCGCGAGTGCGAAGACGTACGACCTCGAGGTCTGGGCGGCGGGGCAGGGGAGCTACCTGGAGGTGTCCAGCGTTTCGAACTGCGAAGACTTTCAAGCGCGCCGGATGAATCTGCGGTTCAAGACCGAGGCGGGCGAAAATAAATTTCCCCATGTGCTTAACGGCAGCGGCACGGCGCTCGCGCGCTTGTTTGTTGCCCTGGTGGAGACCTATCAACAGGCGGACGGAAGCGTGTTGATTCCGCCGGTGTTGCAGCCTTACTTGAAGACGGAGCGCCTCGTCCCCCAGGCTTGAACCAGGAATGGCAACTTCGTTCTCCTCCTCGTTCTCGTTCTCGTCCTCGAATTCCCAACAAAATCGAGCACGAGGACGAGCTCGACGGCGGCGACGAGGAGGAGAGGTAAAACTGGATTTTGAAACCCGGCGTTGGTGCTTATTCGTGGTTCCGTTATGAGAATCCTCCTCGCCAGCAGCGAAGTCTATCCGTACTCCAAAACTGGCGGCCTCGCGGATGCCGTCGGGGCCTTGGGCAAAGCCCTGGCCAAGGCGGGGCATCAGGTCGGGATCGTCACGCCGTTATATCGCGGAATCCGCGAGCGGTTTCCCGCCCTGCAACAGGTGGACTGGCGCTTTGATTTACCTCTCGGTGCGAAGCGCGTCGGGGCGGAACTGTGGACGTTGGCGGCCCCGGCGGCGCCGGACCGATTGACGGTTTACTTCATCCAGCAGCCGGCTTATTTCGACCGCGCCGGTCTCTATGGCGACAATGGGACGGACTATGGGGACAACGGCGAACGCTTCATCTTCTTCGACAAATGCGTGGTTCACCTCGCGCGCTATTTACCGTGGCGACCCGAGGTGCTGCATGTCCACGACTGGCACGCCGGCCTGGTGCCGCTCCTCGTGGCCCAGCAGGCGCGCGCCGACGGCTGGGTGAAGCCGCCGCGGGTTTGTCTGACCATCCACAATCTGGCGTATCAGGGATGTTTTTCGCGCGGGACTTTTGCGTTGACCAATCTTCCGGGAAATTATTTCACCCCCGACACCGCCGAGTTTTATGGCCAGTTGAATTGTTTGAAAGCCGGCATTGCCGGGGCCGAAGTGATCACGACGGTCAGTCCTCGGTATGCGCGCGAAATCACGACGCAGGAATTTGGCGCGGGCCTCGATGGGCTCTTGCGCAAGCGGCAGCCAGCGCTGGTCGGTATTCTCAACGGTGTCGATTACGAGGAATGGAACACGACATCCAATCCGCATCTGGCGGCCGCGTATTCCGCCGCCGATTTGAGCGGAAAGGCGGAATGCAAACGCGCCTTGCAAACTGAATTTGCGCTGACGGCCAATCCCCATGTGCCGATCTTTGGCTGCGTGACCCGTCTGGTGGAGCAGAAGGGAATGGATCTCGCCCTCGGGGCGCTGGAGGAAATGTTAGCCGCCGCGATGCAGTTTGTCTTGTTGGGCAGCGGCACTCCGGATTGCGAGCGTGCTTTTGTGAATCTGGCCGGGCGCTTCCCCGGTCAGGTCGGCGTGCGCCTCGGTTATGATCAGGCGTTGGCGCATCGGCTCGAGGCCGGCAGTGATTTTTATCTCATGCCCTCGCGGTTCGAGCCGTGCGGCTTGAACCAGATGTACAGCCTGCGTTACGGAACGATTCCTGTGGTCCGGCGGACCGGCGGCCTGGATGACACCATCGTGGATGCGATTGAGAACCCAACCGCCGCCAACGGCATCAAATTTTCCGACTGCTCCGCGCATGCGCTGGCGCGTGCGATGCGCAAGGCACTCGTGCTCTACCAGGAGCCGGAACTGTTTGCGCAGTATCGCCGGAATGCCATGGCGGCGGAATTTTCCTGGGCGCAAGTCGTCCAGCAATACCTCGCGGTCTATCGCCACCCGTAAAGCTCGGGGCGATCGGGCCAGACCGGAGCGTGATCATTTATTCGGCCCAGCTACTTGGGGTCGCGCTGGACAGTCCGCCGCCGTTCTGAAAAACTCCGCGCCCGTGAAACAATCAATTGTCACCTTGGACATGGAGGGCGTGTTGACCCCCGAAATCTGGATCGCCGTCGCCGAGCAGACCGGCATCCCGGAACTGCGCCGCACCACGCGGGACGAACCGGATTACGACCGGCTCATGCGCTATCGCATCGCGCTCCTGGACCAGCACGGCATCAAGCTGTCCGATATCCAAATGGTCATTGGCACGCTGCGACCGTTGCCGGGCGGCAAGGAATTCCTGGATGAACTCCGCGCGCTGGGGCCGGTCATCATTCTCTCGGATACGTTTGAGCAATTCGCCGCCCCGTTGCTGCGGCAGCTCAATTTCCCGACGCTTTTCTGCCATCGTCTCCTGGTGGAGAACGACCGCATCACGGGCTATCAATTGCGGATCCCGGACCAGAAGCAGCGCGCCGTCGCCGCCTTGAAACTGCTTAATTACCGCGTCATTGCTGCCGGCGATTCCTTCAATGACACCGCCATGCTGCTCGAGGCGCAGGTCGGTTTCCTGATCCACGCACCGGAGAACGTGAAGCGCCAATTCCCGCAGTTCCAGGCGACGGAGAGCCACGCGGAGCTTTTGAAATTAATCAAGGCAGCGATGGCTTGATTGCGGAAGGCGGAGACCCGAGGGCGGTGGGCAGAAGCGGGTGGGCGAATCACGCTGGCGTAGTTTGCTGAAAGCGGAATGGTTTGAAGTTTTAGCTTCTCCGCCTTCAGCCTTCACTTCCGCCCTCCGGCTCAGTCTTCCGCCTTCGACTCGCGCGCCGTCAAATCTTGCACCGCCTGGCGCACGTTCTTGCCCTCGTAACACATGGCATAAACCCCGGCGATGATCGGAGTTTCGACGCCATGTTTGCGGGCCAGCTCGCGGGCCGAGCGCGCGGTGGGATAGCCTTCCGCGACCGCCGTCATGCTGGCCACAATGGCTTCCGCCGTTTCGCCTTTGCCCAGGCGCTCGCCGAAGCCGCGATTGCGACTCAGCTTGGAAAAACACGTCACCATCAAATCCCCGAGTCCGCTCAGACCGGTGAAGGTGTCGGCCTGGGCGCCGCAGGCGACGCCGAGCCGCCGCATTTCAGAAATGGCCCGCGTGACGAGCCCCGCCTTCGAGTTATCGCCGAACCCGAGGCCGTCGCACACGCCGGCGCCAATGGCGATCACGTTTTTCAAGGCCCCGCCGAGTTCGACGCCATGAATATCCGGGCTGGTGTAAACGCGAAACGCCGGGCTGTGAAAGACCGCCTGGACGGTTTGGGCAGCGGCCGCGTCCGCGCTGGCGGCGACAATCGCGGTGGGAATGCCGCGGGCGACTTCCAGCGCCAGGGTGGGGCCGGACATGGCGACCACCCGGGCCCGGGGCGAGTTTTCGTTGAGGATGTCCGTCATCGTCAGACCGGTTTCAAACTCAATCCCTTTGGTAACGCTGACCACGATGCCTTCGTACGCGCCCAAGGCGCGGGTGACATTGCGGAATCCCTTGGACACGGCGGCCACGACGACGAGTTCCGCCCCGGTCAGCGCTTTGGCCACGTCGGCTTCGGTCCGGAGTTTGGGCGGAAGTTCCATTCCCGGCAGATAGCGTTCGTTGCGTCCGGTCTTGCGGATGAGTTCGATGGTCTCCGGGAAAAAATCCCAGAGCGTCACGTCGTGATCGCGGGTGGCCAGAATCCGGGCCAGGGCCGTTCCCCACGCGCCGGCGCCCAGGACAGTTATTTTCATTTGATAATTTCCTTCTTGCTGAAGTTGAAGCGGTTTTCCGTGCCGTTCCGGAGGCGTTGCATATTGCCCTTGTGTTTGTAGATGGCCAGCGCGGCCACCGCCGTCGTCACCGCCGTGAGCAGCAGGTCGTGAGTGGTGAACCAGGTCAAAATGGGTAACACGGCCGACCCAGTGATGGAGGCGACCGAGACATAACGCGTCGCCACAAACGTCACCAGCCAGATCCCGAGGCTAATCAGCAGGGCGACCGGTACCAAGGCAAGCATGACGCCGGACGAAGTCGCAATCCCCTTGCCGCCTTTAAACTTGAGCCAGCAGGTGTAGATATGTCCGAGAATGGCGAACAAGCCAGCGAGGATTGAAGCGCCGGCCTCATTCAGCCCGCCGCCGGAAACGAAGTGCGAATGAATGACATAGCGGGCGAGTGCGATCGCCCCCCAGCCTTTCAAGGCATCCACGAGCAGCACAATGATTCCCGGCCCCTTGCCCAGCACCCGAAAAACATTGGTGGCCCCCATGTTCTTGCTGCCCACGGTACGGATATCCACCCCGCGCGCGCGCGCGACCAGGAAGCCCGTTGGGATGGCCCCCAGCAGATAAGCTCCCAACGCAATCAGGCTATAAGCGAACACCGGCACGAGCGGAGGTTAGCGGGGGCCGGTTGAAAGTTTCAATCAGATAGAAGCAATCCGTCCGGCTTCGCTTCTCGACACCGCCCCGGACCGCCTGGAAAAGTTGTCCGCCACGGCAGGCCGGCGATGACCCGGCGCGGCCTCGCCCTACTCAGCGAGCGCGACGCATCAGGGCGGATGAGTTCCCCGGTGGCGCCGCTAACTCAACCGCACCGTCGGGTTGCCATCCAGCCGTTTGGACAGGTCAACGGGATCCCCCACGGACACCTCCAGCGGATTCACCTGATAGGCCCAAATTTCAAAGTAGGTGAGGTTGGCCTCGCCGAAAATCGTCGCGAACGCGCCGTCCACCGCGTCCGCCCCGTGCGCGACTTTGACGCGGCCGATGCGCGGAACGTTGAAACGCGGATCGAAGGTCAGCCATTCCTGGCCCAGATAGACTTCGCAGTACGCATGGAAATCCATCGGCGTGCCCGGATCCACGAAGCCGATGTCCGGTAGATGACCGGTTACGTAACGGGCGGGCAGATTGAAAGCCCGGCATAACGCAATGGCGGCGTGCGCGAAATCGCGACAAACCCCGTATCGCCGTTCGATGACTTCGGAGGCGGAAAGATCGGCGCGCCCGGAGCAGTAGCGGTATTCGATGTGGTCGTGAACCCAATCGCAGATGGCTTGCACGCGGGGGAGGCCGTGGGGGACCTGACCGAATTGTTGCCAGGCAAAATTCATCAACTTGTCCGAATCGCAATAGCGGCTCGGTAACGTGTAGCGCAACAGTTCATGCGGAAGCTGTCCGACGGGCACCAGGTTGCCGCTAATCTCCCGACTATCGGGCAGCGACGAAACGGCCACGAGGGCATCATGCCGAATCTCATTTCGTCCCGGCATCAAGGTCGAGCGGTAAGTGATGTTGCCGTGACTGTCTTGAAACTCATACGACGGCAGACCGATGCCGAACGAAAGTTTCTCCTGCATCACAAGCACCTTGCCTTCGAGCCGGGGCTTGAGCACGAACAGCACGGGCGTTTGCACGGTGGTTTGATACGCGAGGTGGCAGCCGACGCGGACGGTGAGATTCAATGGTGACCAATTCATATCGGAAAGTGAGGCGTGATATCTGTTTCTGGAAGACGGTTCCGTTTTCCGGCGGCATGGTGCATCGGAATTCCCCGCCGAGGTTATGGGGTGTTTTCCCCATCCCTTGCCATGCGGAATTCGGAATGTGTTCGGGTTTTCAATCTTGGAGTCATTTTTCGGCACCGGGTGTCAATATGAGTCTGTATTTGGACGCATCCCGACACAGTCCCCCGGAATGCCGCCTTCAGGCGGCAACCACGGGCCAAACCATAGCGCTGCCGGGTGAACGCGGCGGTCCGATTCTGCCAGGGGCTTATAGCTTAGGCACGGTGTCAGGGGGCACCCCTCCCGCATTTTACGGCCAATCTTCTTTGTTGACTCCACGGATAACTTGCGCGGTAATCCCGATTCGTCAGTGCCAATGACTCAGGCGCTGGCCGGAACGCAAAAAAAAACCAACCTCACTATGAAAACAAAACGAACTTACCAAAAATCCACCTGGCGTTATTGCTCGCGGTTAGCACCGATCGCCGGGTTCGGTCTGTTGCTGGCCACCGCCCAGGCTCAGACCCCCATCCAATGGGGATTAACCCTGACCACTATCAACAACCCCATCCCGCCGACGGTCGTAACCAATGGGGATGGCTCCATTTCAATCACCGGTGGCGGGGGGGATGCCTATGATAATCCCGACTCCATCACCTACGCCTACCAGCAAGTCACCGGTGATTTTGACGTCCGGGTCCGGGTGATGAACGTCCTGCTCAGCGACCCGCTGGCGACGCAGCCAAATTCGGCTCGAGGCGCTTTGATGGTTCGAGCCTCGCTTGATCCCGTCGCGGCCGATTTTCAAATCAACGCCACGCCGCTCGCGCCGGCCAGCCGGGATGGCGAGATCGAAGGCATCGGCCGCATGTTGCCGCCGAACGGCACGGACGATATACCCGGACGCATGCAGCAATATGGCGGTGATGCCACGTCTTCGGGCTATGCCACGTATCCGGATTGCTGGCTCCGCATCCAGCGCCAAGGCGAAAAGTTGATGAGTTATTTCGCCACCACGAACACGACCGATTTTCCCGCTGGCTGGGCCTCGAATCCCGGCAGCACCAACGGCTGGCAACTGCTGGTCGTAACCCACGCCGGCACGAACTTTCCCAAGACGGTCTACGTCGGACTGAGCACGGTAGCCCACAATGGTGACATCACTGACCCGATCAACAAGGTTACGGCTACGTATGCCAGCTACGGCCCCACGCCGACGACACCAAGCACCCCTTCGGCAGGAGGGATCGCGGTGGCCGCCAGCAATGCTCCCGGTGCTTTCCCGAACAAGAAGGTGCTCGCCGCGAATTTTGACGCCGCCGTGGCGACGGATGGACGAGGCTATCCGCCCAATATTGTCCAATCCGCCCAAGGCGCGTCTCAACCCATTATCTGGAACACGGGTGACGGGTTCGGCGGCGTAACGCGGGACATCATCGCGAGCATCAGCGGGCAGACGCCGGGCGGGTTCTCCTTTGCGCGATACCAGGCGGGGGCATTTGATTTTATGCTCAATCCGCGCGATCCCGTGGCGGCGCTTCAAAATCTGGGTCCGTACTCCAACCCGCTCCGGGAACGCTATGGATCCGGCGATGTCAGCGTGCCGGCATCTCAAGCTTGGGCGCCGTCACCGAATTACGGTTTTGTCTTCTCCACCGTGCATAAGAATGGCCAGCAGTGGAACGACACCGCGCCGTACTTTTACGCGTCCACCTATGTGCAACTCGATGGCGTGGCATCCGGTCAAGCCTACGACATGATCGGCGGCCACTTCCGCGGCGCCCAGTTTTATACGCGCACCACCAAACCCGTGACGGGATCGCCCACGGATCCCGCCAGCAGCCTGAGCAACCTCCAGCGTTGTGCCATACCGATTTCGGTTGCCTGGTTTCCGTACGATCAGGGTTGGAAGGCAGGCTACTTTGATGCGCCGGACGCGGTGACGGGCGTGCCCCATTGGGCCCGCGGCGACGGCTGGGGCTTGAACAGTGGTAATGCGCTGAATGGCATTCCGATCTTTACCAGCCAGTCCAAGTATAACAACCCGGACAGCCTCCTGACCTGGGTGGATCTCGGCGGCGGCACCTATGGTGGTCTCGCGATCATGAGTCTGCCCGGCGTTAATTCGTTGAATGACGGCATGCTGTTTACAATTGGTAACAATGAAAACAACAGCACCCGCGGCCCGTTGGCCAACAACGCCGCCCTGTCGGATGGCTCGGGCTGGTACGTTGCCGTGCGCGACCTCGAGACCAGCAAGGCCGATCCGGCGGTCTATGCCACGGGCGGCGGCAACGATGCGGGGGCCAGCTTTTCGTTCCTGTACCTGCCGTACAACGCCGACAATCTGATCGGCGCCCATGTTCGTACCAACGGTACGGTGGCCAAGGGCGCTGGCAGCTTCTCCGTCTCGCGTTTGGCCGCCGGCCGCTACGCCGTGACGATCCCCAATAAGACGGGCAGCGATGGCACGCTGTTGCTGCAGAACTCCGGCTACTTGGCCAGTCAGCCCACTTTGGTAGACAATAGCTTTCTTTCCTACGAATACGGCGGCACGAACACGCCCGCCAATGCCTTCATCATCGAATCGCGCTACGTGGATGCCAGTGGTGGCGGCGAGGGAGTCGTCAAGCTGCGCGATGCTGATTTCAACTTCGTGTTTGTGGATTTCCTGAATCCAGTGGCGCCGCCAGGAACGACCCCCCCGGTGCTCCGCATCGCCAAGAGCGGGGCCAACGTGGTCGTCTCGTGGAGCAACGGTCCGGGCTTTACGCTGCAAAAGACCAGTTCGTTGGCCAGCCCGGTGTCGTGGACGGACGTCGGCACCGCCAATCCCTCGGCGCCGATTGCCACCGCTGGGACGCCGCTCTTTTTCCGGGTCCGACAGTAAGCGGCGAAGTTGGCAACTTTATTAATCCATCATTCATTCCTGGCCGGGATGCAAACCGCCCCGTGCGGCGCGTCCCGGCCGGGTCTTTAATCAGACCCAATCGCCCTCGGCCAAATCGCCATGAACAAATCCCAAACGCTGCTCGATCTTTTCAGCACCCAGTCCGTCCAGATTTCCCTGCCGCTGTTCGTCGCCAACTTGTTGCTCTCCGCTTTGCTCGCCTGGATTCTGGGTCGGGTCTATGTGCAGTTCGGCACGACCCTCTCGAACCGGGAGCAGTTCGCCCGCAACTTCCTCCTCGTCACCACCACCACGATGCTCATCATCACCATCGTCAAGTCGTCGCTGGCGCTCTCGCTTGGGCTGGTCGGCGCGCTCTCCATCATCCGGTTCCGGGCGGCCATCAAGGAGCCGGAAGAGCTGAGTTACTTGTTCCTGGCCATCTCGGTGGGGTTGGGCTTGGGCGCGGAGCAGACGGTGATCACCGTGCTCGCTTTTTTTGTCATGCTCGCCATGCTGATCGGACGCCACTGGGTGCGCCGGCGCGCGGAACGGCCCAACCTCTATCTCACGATCACCTGCCCGGCCCCGACGCCCGTCGGCCTGCCGCAAATTTTGGCGGCGCTCAACGTCCACGCCACCGCCGCCGGCCTCAAGCGCTTTGATCAGACCCCCGAACTCCTCGAGGCTTCCTTCCTGGTCCAGTTCGACAGTGTCGCCCGCCTCGACGCCTGCTCGCAAGCCCTCCGGCAACTGGGCAATGGCGTGCGCCTCAGTTATCTGGAGCAGAATAATCTCAGCCTCTGATGGCGACCCAATTATGAGCGGCGTCCCCGACACTCACCGCTACGAGCGCAAGTTCGCGATTGAGGGCGCGGCGCTCGCGGAAGTCGAACATGCGGTTCGGCATCACCCGGCACTGTTCTTTCCAGAATACGCTCCGCGCCTCGTCAACAACCTCTACCTCGATACCCCCGACCTGCGGAATTATCACCAGAACGTGGAGGGCCACAGCCAGCGGACCAAGTTGCGGGTCCGTTGGTATGGCCCGCTCTGCGGTTCCGTGCCCCAAGCGGTACTGGAGCAGAAATGCAAATGGGGACACCTGGGGACGAAGCAATCCGCCCGCCTCGCCCCGTTTGCCTTCGGCCCCCAAGTTTCCGCCGCCGAGGTAAGTGGCTGGTTGGAGACCAATCCACTGCCGGACAACCTGCGGCACGAACTGCGCGCGATGGCCCCAACGCTGGTGAATCGTTACGGCCGCCAATATTTCCGCTCGGCCGATCGTCAGGTGCGGTTGACGATTGATTCGGAACTGACGTTCTATCGCTTTCACCGCCAGGGGAATTCCTTCCGGCCGCGCGTCGAGGCTCGCGGCCTGGTCGTCGTGGAGTTGAAATACGCGGAAGCCGCGAGCGAGAACGCCACCACCGTTGCCAGCCAACTGCCGTTCCGTATGACCCGGATGTCAAAGTACGTCTTCGGTCTCGACACGGTGGGCGCCGCGTGAACCCAGCGACCATGCCGCCACCAAGCCAATTCCGCGGCAGGTTCCCCGACTGGGCCTTCGGGTTCGGGCTGGCCCTGCTCGCCATAATTTGCCTCGCCGTCGCGGCACGCACGCGACGCGCAGAGTCGCCATCAGCACATGTGTTGATCAGCGAACTCGGGGCCTCGGGCCGGGCCGACATTCCGGATGAGGACGGCGACCGGGTGGATTGGATTGAGCTAACCAATTATGGCGCCGAGCCCGTCTCACTCGCGAACTGGTGTCTGACCGACACCTTCCGCAACCCGACGCGCTGGCGTTTTCCGGACGTCAACCTGGCGGCGGGACAGCGCCTGCTCGTATTTGCCTCGGGCAAGGACCGCCGCGATCCCAACCGGCCATTGCATGCGAATTTCAAACTCAACGACCGGGGTGAATATCTGGCGCTCCTGAAGCCCGACGGCCAGACCGTGGTGCATGAGTACCTGCCCAAGTACCCGCGGCAGCGCGGGGCGGTGAGTTTCGGCCTGCGCGAAGACTGGCAACAGGCCGGTGATCACGCCGGGGTTCCCGCCGGCGCTTATACCTATTTCGCAGAACCCAGTCCGGGCGCGGCCAATCATGGCGAAGTTCATGGTCCCGTGGCCGAGCTCCAGGCCAGCTCGACGGGGCGCGTCTTGGATTCGCCCCTGGAGCTCACGCTCGCCTCGCGCACGCCCGGGGCCCGGATTCTTTATACCACGAATGGATCGCCGCCCAGCGAGACGAACGGATTGATGTATCGCCAGTCGCTGCCGATCGCCACGACCACGGTGCTGCGGGCGGCTGCTTTTCGGACCGGCTTTGCCTCAACCGAAATTCTGACCCGCACGTTTGTTTTTCCGGAACAAGTCGCGCAGCAAACCGGCGCTGGATTTCCGTCGGCGTGGGGTTTCACGAATGAGCAGCCGGTCGCCGCCTTTTATGCGATGGATCGTCGAATAACCGACAGCGCTGAGTACGCGGTGGATCTGCGCCGCGGACTGCGCGCGCTGCCCAGCCTTTCCATCGTGACGGAGTTGGACAATCTATTTGATGCAGCGCGCGGCATTTATGCGCATCCGCTGGCGACGGGGCGCGAGTGGGAACGACCGGCCTCGGCGGAGCTGATCTTTCCCGACGGCCGACCGGGCTTTCAGATCGATTGCGGTCTCCGCATTCAGGGCGGCTGGAACCGGCGGCCCGAGGAGTGTCCGAAACATTCCCTCCGGTTGCTCTTCAAGAAAGAGTATGGCGCAGCGCACCTGGATTTCCCGTTGTTCGGCCCCACCGGCGTCCAGCAGTTCGAAACGGTCATCTTGCGCGGTGGCTGCAACAACAGTTGGCTGCATTGGAGCGGCGAGGAACGGCGGCGCGGTGATTACCTCCGCGACCAATGGCTGCGCGAGACCGCGGCGGCCATGGGCCAGCCCGCCGCCCGCGGACAATTCGTTCACGTCTACCTCAATGGACTTTACTGGGGCCTTTACAATTTGACCGAGCGCCCGAGCGCGCCTTTCCTGGCGGGGTTGCAAGGCGGTAAATCCTCAGATTACGATTCGCGCAATTCGGACAAAGTTCTTAGTGGCGACACCAACACCTGGGGCCAACTCCTCGCCCTCGTCAACGCTGGCGTCACCAACGAGCTGGTGTGGCAACAGGTCACCCGCCTGCTCGACGTGACCAACTTTGCCGACTACATGCTCCTGAATTATTACGGGGCCAATGCGGATTGGGATCGCGCTTCCAACTGGTATGCGGGCCGTCGGCGCGACCCGCCGGGCGGCTACCAGTTTTTGGTTTGGGATGGGGAACGCACCTTGGAACAGGTCGCCGACGATCGGATGGATTTCGACGATGACCAAAGTCCCGCCCGGTTGTTTCAGAAGCTCAAAGAGAATACGGGGTTTCGCACCGTGTTTGCCGAACGGATCCGGCGCCACTGTCTGGGGAACGGAGCGTTGACGCCCGCCCTGGCGGCGGCCCGTTTCCGACGCCTGGCCAACACGCTGGAGCTGGCCATCGTCGCCGAGTCCGCCCGCTGGGGGAGCTATCGCAATGATTTCCACCGCTACAAGGAAGGTCCGTACGAACGCTACACCCGCAACGAACACTGGCGCCCGGAAATCAATCGACTGCTGACGGAGTATTTTCCCCAACGGACCTCAGCTTTTCTCCGGACGCTGGAGCGCCGCGGGCTGTGGTCACCGGCCCCCGATCCCGCCGCGCCCTGATTATTTGGAATTAACCCGGCCGGTGTGTTGCGGACCGCCTCGGAACATCGGCCAGGGCGTGGCGGCCAGGGGGAAGGGGCGATTGAGGGCGCAGAGTTCCGGACAAAGGCTCGTCACGTAAATCGTGCCATTGTCCGCCACCAGCGGCGACGAATAACTGGCCGCGAACAAGTAGTAGTTCCACACCCAATCCCGTTCGGCATTATCGCCCGGCACGGTCATCACGAAAGAATCGCCACCGGTGAAAACCACCTGGCCGTTGGCGAGGACCGCCGCGGCATTCTCGCCCAACAAATCCGGCTGGGCATGCCAGAAGGGGCGTTGCCATTTGAATTTTCCGTCCGGTGCGATCGCGCAGTGCGTCTGGTTCACCGACACAAAGATCGTGCCATCCGCGCCCAGCACGGGGGAGGACGCCGTGATGCCGCCGGTCCGGAGTTCCCAACGTCGCGTGCCGTCCGGGTTCAGCGCGTGGAACATGCCATCCACGGAAGGGAAATAGATTTCGCCGTTCGCGCCGATCGCGGGTGAAGCGGTAATCGGCCCCTCGGTGGCAAATTCCCAACGCCGCGAGCCATCGGGATTCAAGGCATAAAACTTCCCATCGTACGAGCCGAAATAAATCACCCCCTGAGCATCAATTGCGGCGGACGAAACCACCGGGCCAGCGGTCAAGAATTCCCAGCGTTGCGAACCGTCCGGATTCAGCGCGTAAAATTTCTTGTCCCAGGACCCGAAGTACAGGTCGCCGTTCGTCCCGATGGCCGCCGAGGCATCGATCCAGCCGCCGGTTTTGAACGCCCACCGTTTCTGTCCGTTCGGGCTCACGGCATAAAACCGGTGATCCCGACACCCGACATACACCGTGCCGTCCGGGCCGATCGCGGGCGAGGCGGCAATCTCAAAGTCAGTTTTGAAGCGCCAGCGCTCCGTGCCCGCCGGGCTGAGAGCGATCAAATGCCCGAGCCAACTGCCGAGGTAAATCGTCCCATCGCGCCCTAACGCCGGCGACGACACGCTGCCTCCGGCCACGGGAAATTTCCAGAGATTGGTCGCGCTGAAACAACACTGTTCCTCCGCACCTCGGACATGGATCAGGGCCGCGCTCCATACCATGAACAAAGCGCAGGTTCTCATCGATAGGATCCCGAGGGCCGGAAAACACCGCCTACGCCGGGGAGATTCCGGCTTGCGGTTGAATCGACTGCCCCGCCAATTGTTGCCCGTCCGTCGGGCATCGAATCGGTTGCGCTCGACGATCCGGCGTGGCGTGGTGAAACAAACCGGGTTGGTCACGCTGACAGCCTGCCCGAGGCGGCGGCGGTTGTCGAGCCGTGTGCCGACCGGGGGCAGGGCAGACGCATCTAAATTGTGACGCCGAGTAAGCGCAACAAGTAAGCATGATCCCAACTGGCGTTGAGTTGCTTGCCCTTGGTGCCGCGCTTTTTGGTTTTCTCGCGTTTCAACAGGTTCAAGGCCAGCCGGCGTAGCGTCGCCAAGTTCTCCGCCGCGTAACCGGCGCGCGCCCGACTCTGGTCCTCCCGAAAACAAACGTCCAGCACCCAGTGCAATTTATTTTCCACGCCCCAGTGACCGCGCACCGCCCGCGCAAAGGTCGCCACGTCCAACGGCAGGCTCGACAAATAGTAGCGCCGTTCCACCGTCCGTTTTCCGCCGAACTCCCGGATCGCTTCCACCATCCCCACCGAACGGAGGCCCGCCCACTTGGCCCGGTCGGCAAACCAGTCCAGAGCCGCGCTCTGATAGTAGCGGCGTGTTTCCAAGCGCCCGTGATCTTTCTCCACGGTTTCCAACCTGGCCAGGGGCGCCGCCGCGGGCGAGCGCTGGGCGCCGACCGGTCGCGGCTTCGCGGCTTCGACCAGGGCGTCATCCAGGAAGGTTTTCACCTCTTGATGCACCGTTTCGTGATTGCCCTTGAGCGCCAGCACATAGTCGGCGTCCGCGTCGAGGATCTCGCGGGCGATGGTTTTCTGGCAGCCCATCGCGTCGGTCGTGACGATACAGCCGGCGAGTTCCAACACCCGCAAGAGTTCGGGTAGGGCGGTGATTTCATTGCTCTTATCCGCCACCTTCAATTGGCCCAGCACCAGCCCGTTGCTTTCGGCCCAGGCGCTGACGACATACTTGACGCTCTGATCGGCGTTGAGCGCCCGGCGGAGCGCCTTGCCGTCCAGCGCCACGATTTCCTGCGGCACGGCCTGCCGCAGACTTTGCGTCCAGCGCAGGAAGCAGTCCAGAAACTGTTTCGGGTCCAGCGCGGCGAACAAACGGTTGAACGTGTCGTGGCTGGGAATGCCGTTGCGCAGCGTGAGAAAGGTTTTGAACCAGTCGCGCTTGGCGTGGCCGAAATCCTCCATGTCGTTGAAGGATTCGCCGGCGCAGAGCAGCGTGCAGACGGCGATGACCAGGAGGTCGATCAAGTCGTGGTGCTTGGTGCGATTAACGCGCGGGTCGGGCAGATCTTTGAAGTGTTCGATCAAACTGAGTTTGGGATGGTTTTGCATCCCCAGTTTGAATCATAAAATCGCGCGCAAGGGAACCTTAAAATTCACCCTCGCAAGTGGACTCCCATCAGCCACTTACAAACCCGTTTTCAGAAATCATTTAGATGCGTCTGCCCTGCGATGGCGGTGGCGGCAGTGGACCAAGACCATCCAACCTTTCACCCAAAGCCGACTCAATCAATTCTTCGCGCCCGCCAGCTGAGTTGCGGCAAGAGAAAAAAGGTCTGGAAAAAATTCCATCGAAATTAATGGCATGAAATTATTGACTTCGCTCCCGCGAAGCTTTTAGTTATCCGTGCTGGGTCCAGTGCAGTAAAGAATTTCGAACGGGTTTTTAGATTTGTAACGTTTTACGCAAAATATGTTTCACGGTTGTTGCTTGAGACCAAG
>JANXWY010000083.1 GCA_025350905.1 Verrucomicrobiota bacterium | reverse complement strand
CATCATCTCGCCGCTCAGCACCACCGAGCCGGGATTCACGACATCCTTGTTCGCGTATTTGGGCGCGGTGCCGTGCGTCGCTTCAAAGATGGCGTGGCCGCTGATGTAATTGATGTTCCCGCCCGGCGCGATACCGATGCCCCCGACTTGCGCGGCGAGGGCGTCGCTGAGGTAATCGCCATTCAAGTTCAGGGTGGCGATCACATCAAAATCCGTCGGGCGCGTAAGGACCTGTTGCAGCGTGATATCGGCGATGGCGTCCTTGATGATGAGGCCCGCACCGGGTTTGCCGTCGGGAATTTTGCACCACGGCCCGCCGTCCATTTCTTCCGCACCAAAATATTTCTTCGCCGTCTCATAACCCCAGTCGCGGAAAGCGCCCTCGGTGTACTTCATGATATTGCCCTTGTGGACAATCGTGACGCTCTTGCGTTGGTTCTTGATCGCGTAAGCGATGGCGCTATGAATCAAGCGGACGCTGCCGCTATAACTCACCGCTTTAATCCCCAGGCCGACGGCGACTTCGGTCGGAAAATCCTTTACTCCCACCGCGGTCCAGAATACCTCCGATTTTTCCTTGGTATTGAAACGGATCTTTTTGAAGGCGTCCGGCAGTTCCCGCTGGATGAAATCCATGATCTTTTTCGCCTCGACCGAGCCCGCCTGGTAATCGATGCCCGCGTAAATATCCTCGGTGTTTTCGCGAAAAATGGTCATGGCCACCTTTTCGGGATGTTTGACCGGCGAAGGCACGCCGGTGAACCATTGCACCGGACGCAAACAGACGTAGAGATCAAGCAGCTGGCGCAGCGCCACGTTGAGCGAGCGGATGCCACCGCCGATGGGCGTGGTGAGCGGGCCCTTGATACCCACAAGAAATTCCCGAAACGCCTCGACAGTGTCGTCGGGCAGCCAATTGTCGAACTTGTTCTTGGCCGTCTCGCCGGCGAACACCTCGAACCAGGCGATTTTCCGTTTGCCGCCATAGGCTTTTTGCACCGCGGCGTCAAATACGCGCACACTCGCGGCCCAAATGTCCGGCCCGGTGCCGTCGCCACGAATAAAGGGGACGATCGGATTCTCCGGCACGTTCAGTTTGCCGGCGTGGATGGAGATTTTTCCGCCAACGGGCGGGGTGACGTCTTTGTAGGTCATGGTATGGATTCGAATTTAATCTAAGTGAACTAAAGGGAACGGCTGAATGTGCCGAAAATCAAGGAAAGAAAACGACCGGGAGCGCGCGGGTCGCCAGCTTCGGAAAGAATCGCTCCGCGGTCCGGCAGGTGGCGGCGCTGAATTCTTCCAGGGAACAGCCTTTGACCTGGGCAATCATTTCGGAAATTTCCTTCACGTGCGCGGGCTCGCAGCGCTGGCCCCGATGCGGCACGGGCGCCAGGTAGGGACAATCCGTTTCGAGCATGAACTCGCCCAACGGCGTAGCCGCCAGCGTAGCGCGAACATTCTGGCCGTTCTTGAACGTGACAATCCCGGTGAAACTTACCAGCGAGCCCAGCGCCAGCACGCGTTGCATCGCCGCGACATCATTGGCGAAACAATGAAAGACCCCGCGCACCCGGCCGGCAAACGGTTGCAACTGCGCCAGCGTGTCCGAAAAGCATTCTCCGCGCTGGTGGATGACGCAATTCAGCCCGGTGGCGGCGGCGACTTCGAGGTGTTGCTGAAAAAGCTCGGCCTGCCGGCGCTGATAGGTTTCATCTTCCGCGGGCGTCCCGCCTCGGGAACTGGGCAAGCGATAATAGTCGAGCCCGGTTTCGCCGAGGGCCACGACCTTGGGATGCTGCGCCAACTCGTGCAAGGCCGGACGCAGGTCCGCGGGCGCTTCGAGAACATGCGAAGGATGCCAGCCGGCGACAGCGTAAATGCCGGCGTGCGCCTCAGCGAGCTTGATCGCACGGGCGCTGCTCGCGAGGTCGGTGCCGATGGCGATGATTTTGGTGATGCCCGCCGCGTGTGCGCGCGCGATGACTTGCTCGATCTCCGGCGCGAAGTCGGCATGGTCCAGATGCGCGTGCGTGTCGAAGAAAACAGCCATCGCGCTCGCCGGAATCGCCATTTAGGCCGCGCCGTAAAACAGCTCGACGACGCGACGGAAGTTATTTTCCGCAGGCTGCACGATCCCCAATTCGCGCGTGGCGCTTTCGGTCGAATCGCTGGCGTGCGCGGCGTTGACCATGATGTTTTGGCCGAACTCGCGGCGGATGGAGCCGGGGGGTGCTTTCGATGGATCGGTCGGGCCGAGCACGTCACGGATTTTGGCGACCGCGCCCACGCCTTCGTAGATCAGCGCGATGCACTTTTCCGAACCGGGCTGACTTTGGTCGGCGGCCGGCACCTCGGCGGGCGCGCGGCCGGCCATGAAGCGGACAATGTTTTCGAATTGATTATCGCCGAAAACGGGACCGACAATCTCGCCCAGTTGCTTTTCAGTTTCCGCTGGGAGGACGAAGCCGAGTTCCTTTTCCAACGCCACCTTGGCTTTGGCCGCGACCACGTCTTTGAGCTTGGTGCGCAACACCTCGCGCACGGGGCCGTAAAACGCCATCGCATCCGCCACACTCATCCGCAGGACTTTGATGGCCACGATGTAGAGCCCCGTGCGGGAAAAGAAATCAATCACGTTCCCGGGGCGGCCGGTGGGGAAGCGGAAATTATCCGGCTTGATCAGGACCAGGGTCCGCTGGGGCGATTCGCCAGCGTGGTAGGTGATGGTGTTTTCGACCAGGCCGCCGTCGGAATCCGAGTACTGCGCCCACAGCTTCAGCTTGGCGTTGGCTTCCTCCGCGGTCGGCGCCGCGAGGACCGCGGGTTCGAAATACCGCACGCCGCCATCGTCGTCATAGATCAGATCGCCGTACGTGTCGCGGATGGATTCGCCCACGCGGCGATCCGGGCCGAGATTGCCGACGACGGAGCGCACTTTGCGCACAGCATCCTCGCCCTTGAACAACAGCATCATCACGCGCCGCCGTCGCCCGGTTTTCCCATCGGGCGAAAGGTTCTTTAAAATGTAATCACGGATCAATTCCTGGATTTGCCGATCTTGCGGATCATTGGTGGAGATGATGGCTTCAGAGTATTTCGACACCAACTCCGGGCCGGGGGCGAACATGCGCGCGGCGACGAGATCCAGTCCGGTCCGGGAGATGAGCCGACTGAGAATACCGCCGGTGCGCGACTTGTGCAGCGAGTACGGCGTGATGATGACGTAAGCGAGTTGTTGGGACATAGCGGACTTCAACTGGCGGCGGGCGGTGGCGTAGGTGGCGTAGGTGGCGTAACGGCCTTGCCACCCAAAATCTTGAACATGACGGTGCCACAAGTGGGACACTTGCCTTTGATGGCTTTGCGCCCATTTTTCATAATTTCCTCGACCCCATCGGTAATTTCCTTCTTGGCTTTACACTTAACGCAGTATCCTTCGGCCATAAATTTTTCCCGGCCGCCACGCACCATGCGCCGGACGGTAACGTGCCGGAGTGTGTGGGCGGCAAGCGGCGGCGTCAACTTGGAAACGGACCTTCGCAACGCTTTGGATCCGTATCGCGCGCTGTAAATCTATAACCTGCAAAAATTTGAAGCGACGGGCCGTTGAGTGCAGAGAGCCCAATCGAACTTGATTTTGCGCCCAGATCGGAATCGCCCAACGGCCCGCCAACCCCGCAAGCTGCGGTAGCATGTGGTCGGTTGAGAGCCGTTCGAGGAGTGATGATACCCCCGGGTGATTCAAGGACTAAGCGGAACGATGCCGTTGCCGACAGGGTAGCAGCGACGCCTCGTCGGTTGGAGCGGCGGTGACGTCCGCGTCGCCAGTTCCTGGCGGCCAACCAAACCGTGACTGGGAATAGTGCGACGGGGCGTCGCAGTCACCCTTGGGCGACGAGGCGTCGCCGCCACCCGCACGCTCTACAACTGGATCGTCCGTATAAGCTCGCGAGCAACTCGTTCGCAACACGGGACGCTTCGAGCCCGGGACGACTTGATCAGCGGCAAATCCGATTGGCTGTTTCGTAACCGCAGAAATGGTTACCCGCAAGGAGCAATTGTAGCCTCCGTCTGGCCACCGCTTGCGACTTGTCCGACTGCCCCAACGTGATAAACTGCACGGGTGCAAAAGCAGTTTCTAACCGTTTTATGGCTCGGATTGTTCAGCGTGGCCGCCCAAGCGCAATCCAGTGCCTTCACCTATCAAGGCCGATTGAATCTCTCCGGCGCGCCCGCCACCGGACTGTTCGACCTCCACTTCAGTCTTTTTGATGCACCGACGGCAGGCGCGCAAATTGGGCTCACGCTCACCAACCTGGCCGCGCCGGTGTCCAACGGATTGTTCACCGCGACTCTGGATTTCGGGGCCGGGGTTTTTAGTGGCAGCGACCGCTGGCTGGAGATCGCCATCCGTGGTCCAAGTGACACGAACTATGCAATGCTCACGCCCCGTCAGTTCTTGACCTCCACGCCCTATGCCATCCGCGCCGCCAATTTCAGTGGCACGCTCGCCGCCACGAACCTGACGGGTAAATTGCCCGACGCGCAACTCTCCACCAACGTCGCTTTGCTGAACAGCAACGCCGTTTTCGCGGGCAGCGTCACCGCGTCCAATTTTAATGGCAACGGTTATGGCTTGATCAACCTGCCCGCCACGAGTCTCACGGGCACCGTGCCGGACGCACGGCTTTCGACCAACATTGCCCGGCTCAACAGCAGCGCGGTTTTCGCCGGCAGTCTCACCGCCACGCAATTCAACGGCAATGGCGCCGGCCTGACCAATGTGCCGGGCCGGATCTTTGAAGTCATCCCCACCGCGATAGACATCCAAGCCTGGCCGAACACGGGCTATCTCGCCACCAACGCAGTGACTGCTGTCGTCGTCACCTTGCCGCCCACCGCCAGCATCCGCGTGGGTGAAACGGTTCGCGTCTCCGGCAGCGGCGCCGGCGGTTGGGTCGTAGCCCAGAACGCGGGTCAGGTGATTCTCGTCGGTACGTTGCAGGCGACGTTGGGCCAGAATTGGACGCCGCAGAGCAGCAACCTCGCCTGGCGGGGCGTCGCCTCGTCGGCCGATGGTAGCAAACTCGTCGCCGTGGTCGCTGGCGGCAATATTTACACCTCTACCAACTACGGCGCTAACTGGGGCCCGCAGGCAGGCCCCTTGAACTGGCGAGCGATCGCCTCCTCCGGCGACGGCGGCAAGCTCGTGGCCGTGGTCAACGGCGGATTCATTTACACATCCAATGACTCAGGCACGAATTGGACGGCGCGGGCTCAGCTCGCCAACTGGACTTCGGTCGCCACTTCCTTGGATGGTGTGAAATTGGTGGCGTGCGCCGGGAGCGGAGTGATTTCCACTTCGACGGACTCCGGCGTGACTTGGAACGCACGGACCTTTGTCAACGCGAACTGGACCTCCGTGGCCTCGTCCGACAACGGCATGAATCTCGTGGCGGCGGTCCAAGGCGCCCAACTCTACACTTCGGTCAACGCCGGCACCAACTGGACCGCCCGCGACAGCAATCGAAGTTGGGTCGCCGTGGCGTCATCCGCTGACGGCAGCCGACTGGCCGCCGCGGTCAATTCCGGCGGCGGCATTTATCAGTCCACTGATTCTGGCACAAACTGGTTCATCACCAGCGCGCCCACCGCCGCCTGGACGGCGCTCGCCTCCTCTGCCGATGGTGCGAAATTAGCCGCGATGTTCAATCTCGGCGGTCTGTTCCTCTCGGAAGATTCGGGCCTGACGTGGGTTCAACGCCCGGCGCTTCCCAGCACGGTTGGTTGGACGAGTGTGGCGATGTCTTCGGATGCCAGCACTCTTGTCGCGGTGGGCAACCCCAGTCAGATCTATGTTTCGACCCAAGCCACCACCACCATGGGGACCGCCGGTTCGCTCCGCGGCGCCCGCCTCTCGGCGGTGGAACTCATCCATTGCGGCAACGGCGTGTTTATGCCTATCACCAGCCAAGGTACGGTCAGGTCGGAATAACTCCCTCGCTGCTTCAGCTCAATCCCTTCGGAGCGCGGGCAGCAACCAGAGGCCGATGGCACATTTTCAAGTGCCGACATGAGGGAATCTTTGGACTGCGGCGGGAAGCGAAGCGCCACGCCGCTTTGGAGAAGTGCTGACTCAATTTCGCCTCGCTCCAAAAGCGCGGTCGCCGATGCGCGCAGCCGACGCATTACAAAACGATTGTCACTACCAGACAATCTTTCCAGAACCGCCCGCCACGACTCCTCACGCGGTGCGGCGCTGACGAAACTTATCAAGACCCACGGCAAGAATGATGACCAAGCCGATGATGATTTCCTGCATGTACGTGGGCCAACCGCTCTGATTGGAGCCGTTGCGTAACACGGCCATGATGAGCGCGCCAATCATGGAGCCGAGGATACTACCGCTACCGCCATTCAAGCTTGCCCCGCCGATGACTACTGCCGCGATTACATCGAGTTCCAGGCCGATGGCCACGGAAGGATCGCCCTGCGTCAAGCGCGAGAGTTGCATCAATCCGCCCAGACCGAAAAACAATCCGGCCAGCCCGTAGATCACCGCCTTGTGCCACCGCACGCGAATGCCGGAGAGCCGCGCGGCGGTCTCGTTCGAGCCGACTGCAAAGATGTAACGGCCAAAAACCGTTTGCCGCATCACGATGGCCATGGCAATGGCGAGCGCAATGGCAATCCACACGCCCCAGGGGAGCGGCAACAGATTTTCCGGTGCCTCGAGCGCCATGATTTTGTTCAAGGGCGATTCGGGATAATTCACCGCTTGATTAGCCGCGAGCCACTTGGCGGACCCACGCGCCACCCCCATCATTCCGAGGGTGACGATGAACGGCAGCATCCGGAAACCCGCGATGATCGAACCGTTGATCAAGCCGATCAATCCGCCCGCCCCCACCGTGAACAAGACCACCAGTCCCGGCGGATAATTTTTCAAGGCCAGCGTGGCCCCGAGCACGCCCGTGAAGGCCACCACCGAACCGACGCTCAGGTCAATGCCGGCGCTGACAATGATCATCGTCATGCCCAGCCCACAGATCGCGACGATGACGGTTTGCGTGAGGATGATCTTGAAATTTGCCCCGGTGAGAAAGTAGGGACGAACCTCGCCGTTGGCACAGAACACCCCGACCACGAAAAGCAGACCAAGGAGCGGGCCGAGGAAATTGAGCAACCGCGCAAACTGTTGACGACGATTAGCCACGCACGTCGCCTAGTTCGGTAACGAGTCAGAGGACGGGATAAGGAAGCCCAAGAGGCGAGGTGTCATTGTCATGCTCCGAGACTAGGATCTTGCGGGCGGCGGTTCAATCCTTTTGGTGCCGACCGCCGGCCGGCGGCCCCGCGAGTCATCAACCACGGAGCGCGGGCGGCGCGAAGATCGCCGTGACTCTTTGCCGCAGATTAGAATTGAGCCGGCGGCCCGGGCTCGTTATGGTGGTTGCGTAACGCGCGAGTAGCTCAACTGGATAGAGCGTCGGTCTCCGAAGCCGAAGGTTGTGGGTTCAACTCCCGCCTCGCGCACCATAGTTTATTGGCCATTTCACGAGTTTGTTGACTTTTGGGGGCAGATTGGGGACAGTTCATGCGTGAAAACAAAAGCATCGCCCGCTTTTAAATCTCCCCTCGAAATTAAGCGCGGCAACGTCACGGTGAAAATTTACAGGGGCAAAAATCACGTCAACGGCACCGCTTATCCTCAGTTCACCCTAACCTATTACGACGGCGTCCAGCGCAAGAAGAAGCGGTTCGCGGACTTGTCCGAGGCCAAGCGCGAAGCCGAGTTCACCGCGACCAAGTTGGCCAGCGGAGAAAACGAAGTGCTCCGGCTGACTTCGACCGATCGGGCGATTTATCTGCAAGCCGTCACCCTCTTGCGCCCGTTGAACGTGCCGCTGAATCTCGCTGTGCTCGAATACGTGTCTGCTGTGAAGCACCTGCCGGACGGTTCCACGCTCAAGGAAGCCGTAGATTTTTTCCAACGCCGAAATCCCACTGCCCTTCAAAAGCGCACCGTACGACAGGTTGTCGATGAAATGCTCGCCGCCAAGCGTGCAGCGAAACTGTCCGAAGTTCACGTGAAAGACTTGGATTGCCGGCTGAACCGATTCGCTGACGCCTTTCAATTAAACATCGGCGGTGTCTCCGGAACGATGCTGCAAACGTGGCTGGACGGCATGAAGGCCGGCGGGCGAACCAAGCGAAACTATCTCGCGGTCATTTCCGCGCTATTCCGCTTCTGCATCAAACGCAAGTATCTGCCCAAAGAGGCCGTG
>JANXWY010000026.1 GCA_025350905.1 Verrucomicrobiota bacterium | reverse complement strand
CATTGTAAACTGGATTCCCCCCGAGAATGACGAGCGTCTCAACCTGGCCACCATTCAGGGCGGCGGCGAGTTCCGGAAGCTCTCCGGAAATCGGCACAGGCGCTTCAATCAATTCCACCGTTGTCCCGACGCTGCCCAATGCCGCATTGATCGCGTGGGCCAGCAAATGAACCGCCAGCGGCTGGCGATTACCGGCCACGACGAGCGACTTGCCCGCGTTCGCCTTCAAATCTTTGGCGCACTCGGAAATCCATTTCGGGTCAACCCCCGATGGCGGCGGACGGTTTCCAACGTTCACGCCGAGTTCCGCTGCAATCGCCGCGGCAACTTGGGCCACGCTGCTTGCCGGCACGCGCAAACGATGGTCGGCGCTGACCCCGGTGAGCGTGAAAAGCGATTCCACCGCGTAGAGGCGGCTCATCGAATCTTCGGGCTTTTCCAGCTTCCGCCCTTTGGAAAAACGACGAATGTTGTTGTGTGCGTCTTCCTCGCCCCCGATGAAATCGCAGTCGAGCGCCAGAATCGTTTTGGCCTCATCGTAACGAAAGATCGGTTTCACCGACTTACCGAACGCCTTGGTGGCCGCACGCTGATGCACGTCGGCATCAATCGCGTCATACAAAAACCACTTCGCCTGTGGGAGTTTCTTGGAGATCTCCTGGTGCAGCCGGCGCCGGGAGGGCGAGTGTGTTCGCTCACCGAGCAACGCCAGTCCCTCGCCCTGGTTCGCCGCCAATTTCGCCGCCAGCCCGCCCAATGCCGCCAACGCCGCTTCGGGCGTGACTGCATTGCCCGCGTGCACGAAACGCGTCGCGCGATCGGGATCGTAAAGATTTAGAATCGAAGCCTGTGCGAACCGATCCGTGCTCCCGTTGCCGCCGGGAAAGAGCGGATTGCCTTCGACCTTGATAGGCCGGCCTTCATAGGACTTGACGACGAGCGGAACCGCCCCACCACGCGTCGGCATCGCAGTCGCAAAATTCTGCGACGTGCCGAAGACATAATTCTCGGCGGCCTTGCCGAACGGCATCAGGTTCGCTTCCGGCCGGCGGCAGCCCGTCGTGCCCAGACCCAGCCCGGCCAGCATGAACGAGGCGGACATGATCTTGACGAAGTGCCGGCGGGATACCGGGTCCTCCAACTCACTGGCGCCGGCGGGAAATTCGCGGTGCAGCCATTGCTTGAATTCCGGCGTCTCGGCCAGTTGATCCAAGCCACGCCAGTATTGGCGGCCGGTCGCGGGGGTGGTGTCCGTTACGGGAATGGTTTTCATCGGTGACAGGCCGAGCAGTTCTGGAGCGATTCAACCCGGTTTTCCGTGACGAATTTCTCGCCAAACGCCTTTTGTTGCTGCGCGTTGACGGTCGCATCGGGACTCCACTGCCAGTTCAAATCGGTGATCTTGTCCGCCGGCCGCACTTTCGCCGCCGGGTTGCGGTGGCATTCCAGGCAGAACGACATGCTCAACGGCTTCGCATGATAAACTTCGTCCATTTTGTCGATCGGCCCGTGGCACTCGACGCAACTGATGCCGCGATTGACGTGCACGGAATGATTAAAATAAACGAAGTCCGGCACGCGATGGATCTGTACCCACGGAATCGGCTTGCCCGTGGCTGCGCTTTCGCGCACCAGCGCCAGCCGATCATCGTCCTTGAGCACCTGGTTGTGACAATTCATGCAGGTGGAACTGGCCGGGATATTGGAGAACCAGGATTTCTCCACGGCGCTGTGGCAATAGCGGCAATCCATCCCGAGTTGCCCGGCGTGGGTGGCGTGCGAGAAAGCGACCGGCTGGATCGGTTGATAACCGACGAGAAAGAATTTGGGAGTGAAGTAATACCAGACGCCCGCGGTCACCGCGGTGGCAAAAAAGCCGCCGCCGATGATGATCATCAACGGCAACCGGTTGGTCCATTTCGGAAAAATCGCTGACATTTCAGGTTTCTGCTGAGTCCGTCGAAAAACAATAATGACCTGCCATTCGCTTCTGGCTGAAGTCGGAATTGTCGAAAAAAAACGTGCGAGCGACAAACAAGTTTCTGCCCCGGCATGATTAAGCCATCCCGGATTCTCCCGCCCAAATCGCACGATCTCGCGAAGACATTCTTAGCCAGCCCGACCGTGGTCGCAAGACTCTTTGTGAAATTATTCACGTTTTTTGAGCATTTAATATCTGTGATAAGTTGCGCACAGGCTCCGAGAAAAAGCCATCGCTCGTGGGTGAACGCCGCCAGCGGGGATAACTCCAGTCACCGTTGGGCAAGACAGCACGCGGGAATCCCAAGCTCCCGCCCGCCGTCAAAATAAACATTGGCTGGTCGTCACGCGCTGTGGAGCGCGTGCTGACGCGCCCGCTCGGCGGGAAACAACTTTCGCGGCAATGCGCGCGGGACGCAACGAAATCAACCCCTGGCCGTCAAGGGTCAGGCCGGACTGGGCTTTTCCTGCGCCGGCGTTTCTGGTTCGGAACCGCTGGCTTGATCGTTTCCGGCCGTCACGGGCCAGGTCCGAGTTATCTTCGTTCTCCTGATCTCGGTCGATGTTTCCGAAACAGTCCTTCCGCCCGGCCGATTCGATTAGGCGGACCTCCGCCGAAGGTGGGGATGATCGTTACTTGGTTTTCCCGAATTCCGGACTGTACGGGCCGTATAACAACCCATAATTTTTCGTGCAGAAAAGGCTCCGATTTGCCGGCCGGCAGGTATCGTGGGCGGCATCGGTGCCGGAGTTGATCGCCTGGGTGATGGCGGCCGAGATCAGGTCGGCAAGAATATTTCCGGACCCGCCCGAGTTCTGCTGCGCCATACCCACGCCCTCCCAAAGCAGCAGCCCGGTTTTCGTGTCTACCAGCCGGGCCTTGACCTGGACGATGGTGGCACTGTTGATCACCTGGTATTTACTTCCGTATTGTTGGAGCGTGACATACAGCACCGCGTCCGCACCGATAATCTCCGCCACTTTGTTCAGCGGCACCTGGTGCATTTCACCGGCGGTGGGCATGCCGTTCTCCTTGAGAAACTGGTCCACCACCGCGACGGGGAAAACGTAATAGCCCAGTTCCGCAATGGGAAAAGTCACCGTGGACAGATAGCTGTACGTGCCTTGCACGGCCACGCTTTCGTTCAGCGGCGGCAGAACGAGAATCGAGCGCGGCGGATGCAGTCGGTAGTTGGTGTAATCGTAAGGCCTGGGGGCGGCGCATCCCGCCAGTAGCAGCACCACGAACGCGATACCGGTCGTCTGGATGAGCCCACGAAACTTCATTGCTTTTTGAGGTTCGCCATCAAGCGATCCATGAACACCACCGATTCAGGAAATTCCGCTTTCTCGGTCTGGAACTCCTGTTGCGCCTGATCCAGCTTGCCGAGCTGGAAATAAAGGAAGCCCAGTTGCGCGTGCCAGCCGGGACACATCCGTTGGTTCGCCGCCCGGGCCTTCTGATAATCCTGCTCCATTTTCTCCACCTGCAGCTCGGGAGATATTTTGCCCGGCGCGGCGTACGCGGCATAAATCAGCTCCTCGTAATGGCCATACGAATACAACGTTGGCGTGGCGCAGCCCGGGAGCAGGAGGATCAGGAACGCCAGCCAGACGGTTTCGCGCCTGAGGATTATTTGGTCGGTTTCCATTTTCCTTGCTCGAGCCCTTCCACGAGCCGGTTAATCGATTCGCGAATGGCCAGGTCCAGCACTTTGCCATTGAGCGTGGAGTCGTAAGCCGCGGTGCCGCCAAAGCCAATGACTTCACGATTGCTCAATGCATATTCGCCCGCACCCGAGACGGAGTAGACCACTTCCGAACTCAACACATCGACGACATTTAACGTGACTTTGGAATAGGCCACCTGCTGCTTGCCGCTGCCGAGGATGCCGAATAGTTGAATATCGCCCACCTCTTTGCGTCCGAACTCCACTACATCGCCAGTAATCACAAAATCCGCTCCCTGAAGGGTCTGTTCCTGCCCTTTCAACTTCGCCTCCCTCGCCATCTCATCCAGGTTGTCGCGGTCCACGACTTTGAACCGGCCCGTTTCTTGGAGGCTACCGACCAGGATGGTCTTGGCCTGGCCACCCAGGCGATCCACTCCATCCGAGAACAGCCCGCGCAGGTAACTGGAGCGATTGTCGAACTTGCCAACCACCAAAGTGCTCTTTGCTCCGGTGTAGACCGTTCCGGCCGAGGCTGGTTTCTGAGTAGCCAAAGCCCGATGTGATTCTTTGGCACAGCCCGCCAGTCCGGCGGCTACCAAAACCGCAAGTGCGACACCGTTGACTCGGTAAATCAATTGTCTCGTCATAACTTTCCTTTCGTTCCTAGTAAAGCTCGCCATGAGGGCTCAACCTGCTTCCTTCACATTAGGCATCAAACCGCGCTCAGCCGCGAACGATCGAGTCTCAATTCCACCTCCCCCCACCGCCAAATAAGCGCCATCGTAACCGTGGCTCGGCTTACTTCTGCTTCGCCGCTTTCCGCTTGACCCACGCAGCCTTCAGCTTGGCCGAGAGCTTCGCCTTTGCCGCCGGGCTCATTTTCCGCTTAACTCGACCGCCCTTTGGGGTGACGGGAACCAAACCACCAAAGATTTGGTTTAGTTCGTTGTTCAGCGACTGCAGTTTCTCTTTGATCTCGGCAGCGCGGCGGAGTTTCGTCGGGGTGAGATTTTCGAATGAGTTCATAATGTCTTGGGTGTTTGACCCGATGAGGCGAGCAAAGAATTCGTTGACGCCAGCGGTCAATGGTTTGAGCTTGGGCCCGGCTGAGTCTGGTGTCCAGTCTGTTTTGAAACGAATTGCACTTCCCCGTGAAGCGGCGGGCATAAGTTCAAACGCTCAGCGAGGCGTGTCACCCGAAATGGTGACTAGTGTGAAATTGGCCGGAGGTTATCTTGAACGCGTTGGTTGGCACTGCGTTCTCAGTTGCCGTGTGTGAAAAGGCCGGACCTGTTGTCCGGCCTTTCTCTTTTTCCAACGCTTTCGACCGAGCCGAATTCCCGTGCCCCACTCCAGGTCTGGAAACAGAATCCTCCCTACTCCTTGCCGATCCGGTACAGATGGGTATCGGTCCGCAAGAAAAGGGTCCGGTCCAGAATTGCCGGCGTCGCCACCACCACGCCTGCGAGCCGATTTTCGGCGAGTTTCTCAAAGGATTTGCCAGCCTGGACCACAGTGGTTTTCCCTTCTATGCCAAAGAAATAAATCCGCCCCTCCGCCAGCAGCGGTGAAGCCAGGTGTTGTTCGTTCATCCGTTCCTGCCAGTACGCTTCACCATTTCGGGCATCGGCGCAGTTCGCCATGCCGTCGTCGGACGTCCAATACAACTCATCGCCGAACAGCAACGGCGAGGACATGATCGGCACCTGACGCGTGGTCTTCCAGGCGGTGTGAGTCGCCGTCACATCTCCCGCACCATCCACCCGCACCGCGCAGAGTTGCGGCTTGAAGCAACCCGTGCTGAAGAACACCGTGCCGTTGCCGAACACCGGACAGGAGCCGATGGAAAACCCATCGCCATGGCGGGCCCGCCAGAGTTCCCGGCCGGTGGCGGGTTCATAGGAAACCACCCAGTGGGCCGTGGGTGAAAGCAACTGAGCTCGCCCCCCCGAATGGACTAACAGCGGCGTAACAAAAGATTTCTTGAGGTTGGGGCTGGACGCATTAATCGGTGGGCGATCGGTCTTCCAAACCTCCTTGCCGGTCTTGGTATCGAGTGCCACCACATACTGCGCCTCCCGACCGTCGCGGACCATGATCAGGAGCTTCTCGTAAAGCAGGGACGAACTTCCGGGACCAACCTGGTGATCCGACGGCAGCCGGGTTTTCCAAAGAATCTGGCCAGACTTCGCATTGAGGCAGGCAGTGCCAAACGTGCCGAAGTCGCAGTACAATCGTCCTGGTTCGACCACCGGCGTCGGCGTGGCCCAACTGTTGAACCAGTGGACCGGATCCGGATGGTCCACCGCGAACAAGGGCGTGCGCCAGAGGATTTTGCCCGAGGCGCGGTCGAGGCACACCACCTCCAGCGAGACGTGCTCGGCGGTCTGCATGTCGTCGCCGCCGATCCGTTTCCGTACGACCCCTTGCTCCACGGCCAGCGTCAGCCAGATGCGGTCGCCGAGGACCACTGGCGACGACCGACCGCGTCCCGGGATGCTGACTTTCCAGGCGATGTTATTGGTTTCACTCCAGTGCAGCGGAACGTGGGTGGCCAGTGACGTGCCATCCCCGCGCGGACCGCGCAACTGCGGCCAGTTGAGTTCGGCGCCGACAGTATCATTGGCCAGCAGAGCCGCAACGATGGCGGACAGAAATAAGCGCATGGTGAGCTTCAAATACCCGATCCACCGGGCGGAGTCCATGTTTCTCGAACGCGAACTTCGCCGATATTTTTCAAGCCAGGATGTCCTTTACCACCTGCCCGTAAACATCGGTCAACCGGAAATCCCGGCCCGCGTAACGGAAGGTAAACTTCTGGTGATCGAAGCCGAGCAAATGCAGCACCGTGGCGTGCAGGTCGTGCACATGAACGATATTTTCCACCGCCTTGAAACCGAAGTCATCCGTAGCGCCATAGGTGGTGCCACCTTTCACCCCACCACCGGCCAGCATCGTGGTAAACCCGTAGGGATTGTGGTCGCGACCATATTTCGCATCGCCTTTGTCGCCGAGTTCAACGGTGGGCGTGCGCCCAAACTCGCCGCCAAAGATAATCAATGTGTCGTCCAGCATCCCGCGTTGTTTCAAGTCCTGGATCAGGGCGGCGGCGGGCTGGTCAATTTCCCGAGCCAGCTTGCCGTGGGCTTCTTCGATTTTCTCATGGCTGTCCCAGGGCTGACTGGCCCCATGCCACAATTGAACGAAGCGCACGCCCCGTTCGAGCAGCCGTCGGGCGATCAAGGTCTGTCGCCCATGAACTCCGTCCCCATACATTTGGCGAATCGACTCCGGCTCGGGGCGGATGTCAAACGCGTCCGCCGCCTCCATCTGCATCCGGAACGCCATTTCCAGCGACTGAATCCGCGCCTCCAGCCGTGCGTCGCGGTGCCGCGCCTGCTGGTGTTCCGCATTGAGCTGCTGGACCAGGTCCAGTTGCTGCCGCTGCTCGGCCAACGAGGTGCGGCGGTTCCGGATATTCTCGATGAGCTTTTCGATTTTGGTGTACTGCGAGTCCAGGAACGTGCCCTGGTAAACCCCGGGCAAGAAACCGCTCTGCCAGTTGTCGGCGTCCTTGATCGGATAGCCGCCCGGACACATCACAATAAATCCTGGGAGATTCGAATTCTCCGAGCCCAGCCCGTACGTCGTCCACGAGCCCAGGCTGGGCCGGCTTTGCACGGCGTCACCGCAATTCATCAGCATGAGCGACGGTTCATGATTCGGCACCTCGGCCTTCATTGAACGAATCAAGCAGAGCTCGTCGGCCAGCGCGCCAAGCCTTGGAAACAGCGCACTGATTTCAAGCCCGCTCTGGCCATACTTGGTAAACTTGAAGGGCGACGGAAAGGCGGCCCCGGTCTTGCGCTCGGTCTTGATGTATTCGCCGGGCAAGGACTGGCCCGCGTATTTTTGCAGCGCGGGCTTGGGATCGAACGTGTCTACGTGCGACGGACCCCCGTTCAGAAAAAAATGCACGACCCGTTTTGCTTTGCCGGGAAAATGCGGAGCTTTCGGCGCCAGCGGGTTGCTGCTTTCGGCCGCCAATGCCGCGGGCGCGACCAGGCCGGTTTCCCCAAACAAGGCGGCGAGACTCAGCGCCCCCATTCCCATGCCGCACTGGCTTAGGAAGTCGCGACGCGTGACAAAGGCATCGCGCAAGTTCGGTTTATGATGCGTCATATATTTTCACGGCCGGGTAGCAGCAAGTTGCCAGCTCCACGACTTAATCCACAAATAAAAACTCGTTGGCCAACAACAGCGCCTGGGCATATTTCTCCCAGGCCGTGAGCGGCGATTCGCTTTCCGGAACCGGGCCACTGAAATCATTTTTAGCATCCCAAGTCTGCGTCTCACCGTTGGCGTCGCGGCGGGCGTTCGGCCCTGTCATGCGAATCACCGGCGACCAGCTGAAATCGTTGTTATTTAAACTCTCGCGGATAGAAACGATGAAATCAATCGTGTCCCCTGGTTCGACGACCACATTCTCCGCTTTGGCTTCGGCGCATTGGTTGTGCAAGACCCAGTTCCCGAGCAAGCCATGGCGGCTCGAAAAAAGATAAGCCCGGATGCCGTGTCCCGGCGTCCGTTCGTGCTTGATCACGCCTTCGATGGCAACCGTGCCGGCCACGGGCGAAACCCAGCGCCGAATCACGGCATGTTTCAAATCATCTCCGGCATGGCCGCCCGTGGCGGTCAATTGCAACCAGCCCAACTTCGGATCGGGCCAGGCCGGACCGCCCTGCCAGGCTTCGCCGGTGAAGTGGGGCAACAACGCAAACGCTTTCACCGCGTTTACGGTCGCGTCAAATTCGCCCTGACCGTATCGCCAATCCCGAAGGTTTGCTTTCACCGCCGCCGCGAGCCCCGGTGTCGTTGCCGCCGACTGAATAAATTGCCGGCCAAGCTGAAGCTGCGTCCGGGTCGGCTCGCGCTGATAGATCAGCCGGTATAATTCCTTGATTTTTTGGTCAGGTGATTTGCGGTCGCCGGCCACCGCCTGACCCGCCAGCGCCCTTGCCCGCTCGACGACGAATGGTCCGTTCATGAAAAACAATGCCTGCTGCGGGACGGTGGTTTCCGAACGCTGCGGCGTGTGCAGATCCGGGTTGGCAAAATCGAACACCCGCAGCGTGCCGGGCAAAAATTGCCGGTCCAAATAACCGTAAATCGCCCGCCGTTTGCTGAAGGGCGGCTCGAACATTTCCTTCGCCCGGCCACCCAACCGCAAATCCAACTCCCCCGAAACGAACAGGAGGGAATCGCGCAGCGCCTCGAAATCCAACCGTTGCCGGTTGAAATGCCCAAGTAGTTTGTTTTCCGGATCCGCCGCATCCATTACGGCGGAAGGATTGGAAATTTCCAATCCCCGTCCGGCTGCCTGGTCGTTTTTTAATTTTGATTTTGTAATTTTGAATTGCCGGTGCTCTGCATCATCGATCTCACTTGATTGTTGATACACCGCTGAAAGCAGAATGCGGCGATGCAGCTTTTTCAGGGACCAATCGTGGTCCATAAAGTCGCGGGCGAGCCAGTCCAGCAGTTCGGGATGGGAGGGCGGATCGCTGCGCGTTCCAAAATCGCTGGGCGTGCGCACCAATCCGGTGCCGAAATGATGTTGCCAGACGCGGTTCACGAGGACACGCGCGGTGAGGGGATTGTTGGGATTTGCAATGGCGTTTGCCAAATCGAGCCGCCCGCTGCCATGGGTAAATGGCTTTCGCTCCGGCCCCGACAGCAGCTCCAGAAATTGCCGCGGAACTTCCTCGCCGGTTCGGGCGGGATTTCCGCGCTTGAAGACGTGCGGATTTTTTTGCCCGGATCGGTCCTCCAGAATGACAGCCTGCGGTGGCGCGCCGGGAGCTTCAACGATCCAACGGTCAATCTCCTTGGATAGCTTGCCGAGTTCGACGCGGGTCGGTTCGTCGAAAAACCATTCCAAGTCCACGATGGCCCCGGCCGGCACGACCGAGGGTGAATCCTCCGCATACAGAATCAGCTGCAGGGCCGCTTCGTCCTGGCTGAGGGCTGATTTCTTGTCCGTCGCCTCGTTCCACTTTTTGTTTACATCCGCCAGAAGTTTTCCGTACCGCTGCGCCACCTCGCGCATCGAAGCGGGCGGATTTGCTTTGAAGGCCGCCACAACCAGCGGATTTACCGCCTGCGCGGCATTGGTGAACGAAGCAATGACCGAAGTTGCCTGGTGCGCAAATTCATTTGCCGGAAGCCGGGCGAACTCGTGCCACGGCGACCAAACGGGATCAAACTTCTTCGCCGTTCCCAACAGGTAGGAATGCCACTGCCGTACCACCACCGGATTGATCTCGTTGGCGAACACGAAGGCGTAGAACTCTTCCGTCGGCAATGCTTGAACGTTCAATACTTCGACCAGATAATCGCTGACCCGGGCGCGGAAGCGATGGGATTGCTCCGCCCTTTTCTCGTTGAAAACGCTGCGAAACGCCTCTTCGCGCCGCTTGAGTTCCTGGTCGAAGGCCAGGAACTCCTGCGCGTTCTGGCCGGCAACATTGAGCGCCACCGTCCGTTCCGAGGAGCCCGCAAACACGCCGTAAAGTGAGTAATAATCGCGAGTCGGAATGGGATCAAATTTGTGGTCGTGGCAGCGGGCACAACCGACGGTCAACGCCTGCGTCCCACGCATCAGCACATCAATGCGATCGTCGATAATGTCGTGGACCACGCCCAGGAATCGCCGGCCCAAAGTCAGAAATCCCATCGCGGCCAGCGTGTCGCGATCGGCGCCGGCCAGTTGGTCGGCGGCAATTTGTAGTTTCAAAAACTGGTCGTAGGGCAGGTCGGCATTGAAAGCTCGCACGACCCAGTCCCGATAAGCATAGGAATGCACAAACCGTTTCTCTTCGCGATCCCCGTAAACGTAACCTTTGGTGTCGGCGTAGCGGGCCACGTCCAGCCAATATCGCCCCCAGCGTTCGCCATAACGCGGTGACGCGAGCAGGTGATCAACCACTTTAGCAAACGCGTCCGGCGATTTGTCTTTCGCGAACGCCTCGACCTCGCCAAACGTGGGCGGCAAACCGGTCAAATCGTAGGTCACTCGGCGCAGGAGTGTCCGTCGGTCGGCGGCCGGCGCCGGCTGCAGTTCGTTTGCTTCGAGTTTCGCCAAAATGAAAGCGTCAACGGGCGTCCTCACCCACGAAGGATTGCTCACCTCGGGCATGGTCGGGTGACCCACAGGCTGAAAGGCCCAATGCGGTCGCGTCGGCGCCCGGCCCGCGGCCGAAGCCCCTTTCCCTTCGCGCGGATCCGGCGCACCCATTTTCACCCAGGCTTCCAGATCGGCGATTTGCGGGTCAGAAAGTTTCTGACTTTTCGGCGGCATCTTGAGATCGGCATCCGTGTAACGCACCGCCTGGATGAGCCGACTGCGCTCGGGATCGCCCGGCACGATGGCCGGACCTTTGTCACCGCCCGCGAGCAAGCCGGCGCGCGAATCGAGCCGGAGACCACCTTTTACTTTTTCCGCGTCCGAACTATGGCACGGGTAACAATGCTCAACGAATATCGGTCGGATCTTCTGTTCAAAGAATTCGATCCCGTCCCCCCAAGCGATTGCGGGCGCCAGCGCCAACCCGGTCAGAGTGGCGAGCGCAAAACGGAACCTCCCGGGGACGCCGGGCAGCAGGAATCGTTGATGCATTGCTTGTCTGGAAATTTAGCCGCAAAGCCGGGGAGGTAGCCACTTTTATTGCGTGCCCACCGTAGCCGCTAAAGTAGCCACCGAGGTGAGGAGGTGGAAAGTGCCCGCCGAAGTACACCGACGGGTAAGCGGCAGGACAATGATGGGCAGCGGAATAAAAGCCTGCAGATTTGTCTTCATTCTTCTGCCCAGCATTTCCTTGCCGCCGGTCACGGCTGGATGAAAAGGTTCCTGAGGCCGAGGCTCCAACTCTGGTGGTGAGGTTCGCCTCACATCGGTGGCCACGTCCTGCGGACCGGAACTTGCGTTTGGGCGCAATATTGCCAAGCTCGCGCGGTTGAATTTTATTTCGGGCCAACTGTTATTGCGCCACCGCTACTTCCTGGCGGCCCTGGCGGGATTTGGCCTGGCCACCGCGTTTCCCAAGTTCAACTTTGCGGGCGCCGCCTGGGTCGCCCCCGCCCTGATTCTGGCGTGCGCCTATCGCACTCAAGAGCGGACGGCTTTGCGAATCGGCTTCGTTGCCGGGCTGACGTTCTACCTCACCACTCTTTACTGGCTCCTGCACATTCCGGTGACCGGTTTTCCCATCTTCGGTTGGCTGGCGATGAGTGCGTTTCTGGCGCTGTATCCGGCCGCGTGGGTCTGGTTGCTGGCGGGCCGCCTGGGCGAAGGTGGTTGGCTGCGGCGCAGTGCCTGGGGCCTGGCGGGCGCGGCGGCGTGGGTAGCCTTGGAAATGATCCGCGCCCGTTTTCTGAGCGGCTTTCCGTGGAACAATATCGGCACTTCGCAGTGGGGAATGTTGCCCTTGATTCAAATCGCGGCGGTAACGGGCGTCTACGGCGTGTCCTTCATCGTCGTCTGGTTTTCCCTGGCAATGTTTTCCGGCGTGGTCGCCATGTTTCGTCATCCCACTTCGCGCTACGTTTGGATGAGCGAAATTATTCTGCCGTTGTTGGCGTTGCTGATGATTTTTGTCGCCGGCATGGCGCGCTTGCGGAATAGGCCAACAGAAACGGAAACGCTCCGCGTCACGTTCGTCCAACCGGACATTCCACAGACGATGATCTGGGATGCGGGTGAAAACACAAATCGCTTCCGGCAACTGATTGAACTCACGTCCGAGTCACTCACAAATGCAACCGATCTCCTGCTCTGGCCGGAAGCCGCGTTGCCGGAGTTCAACGCCGCCAACTATGCCAGCATCACGAATCTGATCCAGACCCACCGGGTCGAGATGATCTTCGGCGCGGACGACGCGACGGAAAAAGCCAATCCCACGCCCGGCGACCGCTACGATTCCTACAACGCCGCGTTTCATTTCCGGCCCGACGGAGCGTTGGGCGGGATTTATCACAAGCGGCATTTGGTAATGTTCGGTGAATATATTCCGCTGGTACGTGCCCTGCCGTTTGTGAAATGGTTCACACCCATCACCGGGGGATTCACACCCGGCGACCGGGCGACGAATTTTACGTTGGAGCGCCGAGCACCGCCTCGGCACGAAACCAATAATCTTCCCGAACGGCCCGAGACGGTGCTCGGCGCTCCCGCTCGCATCAAAATCGCCCCATTGATCTGTTTCGAGGACACATTCCCGCACCTCGTCCGCGAGTACGTGGACGACAACACCGACTTTCTAGTGAATTTGACAAACAACGGTTGGTTCGGGGAGAGCGCGTCGCAATGGCAGCACGCCGCGAGCGCCGCCCTCCGTGCTGTGGAGAACGGCGTGCCCCTGCTCCGCTGCTGCAACAACGGCGTGACCTGCTGGATTGATGCGCGCGGCCAGGTCCGGGAAATCTTCCGCAATCCCACCGGGAGCGAATACGGCCCGGGTTTTGTGACCTGGAATATTCCCATTCTCGCGCGCGGTGAAAGTCACACACGCACCTTCTACCATCAGCATGGTGACTGGTTTGGCTGGATTTGCGTAGCGACGACCGGACTGCTGATGCTGCTGCGAATTGCCCGCAGGAAAACCGGGACCATCAAGGAATAAAAATTAAGGCGGCGATCAGCCTAAAAACGGCAGTTGAGCCACGGATGAAACACAGATTGAGCACGGAGCGGCGCGGGCGGAAATCGTCTTGGGAGCTACCCCTTCACCCCGGAAGGCAGTGCCATCCCTCAAGGCCAATCCGTGTTTCGTCTGTGTTTCATCTGTGGCTACTCATCGCCTTTCGCTTTTGAACTGCAGTTTCTAGGTTCAGTGCGCCTCTCAAGGCTGCAACAACTGCCGCTGCCAGTTCATCAACTCCGGCGCGTGCTTGTCCCAATCCCGCGCCAGATCGCCGAGCACCGAACGGCTGGCAATCAGCGTCGGGTCCAGGCCCAGATGATGGGCGGCCGCATCCCGACGTTCTTCCAACACGTGATAGCGGCGGCGCTCCGGTTCGGAGGGACGCCGCGTGAAATTGCGCAAAATTTCCGGGTACGTGTCGGCGGGCCGCAGCAGTGCCGCTTTGATGGCCTGGGCGATACCCTCGCGCCGTCGGGGGGAAAGGTGGCGTGGAAACAAGGGTTCGACAGCTTGCCGCGCCGCCGCGGCGTCAGCCATGGCGACAAGTTTCTCGTGCGCGAGAATGAAAAAGGGCGGGCGGTTCGCGGCAATGGCTTCGCCTTCGCGCCATTGCCACAGCTCGCGCAATACCGCCAGGGCGGTGCGGTTTAAACCGTAGCTGCCTTTGATGCGCCAGACGGTATCGGAAACATCCGGCGGCGGCTGCGTGCAGTCGGCGATGAGCCGGGCGCAGGATTCGCGATGCCAGTCGAGCCGTTGCTTCTCCGTCAGGTCGGCCGTAAGTCGCTTGGCGAGGGGCCGGAGATGGTGGGTGTCATTGCGCGCGTAATTCTCCATCCGCTCCGTCAACGGCCGGCGCGCCCAATCGGCTTTCTGCGGCCCTTTATCCAGTTTGATGCCGAGCATTTCTTCCACGAGCGCGCTCAAACCAAACTGCCGGAGGCCCAACAGCCGCGCGGCCAGCATGGTGTCGAAGATGGCATTCGGGGTGAACCCATGATGCTTGTACAGCAGCCGCAGGTCATAATCCGACCCGTGCATGATGAGTTGGTGTCCCGCCAGGGCGGCGAGCAGAGAGTTCAAGTCCAGCTCCGCCAGCGGATCCACCAACCGGTCGCCCGCCGTGGTCGTGATCTGAATGAGGCAAACCTTTTCCGGGTACGCGTGCAAGCTGTCCGCCTCGGTGTCCACGGCGATCCAATCCGCCGCGCGCACCACCGGTAAAAAGGCAGCCAACTTCTCTTGAGTGTCAATCACGCGCGCAGATGAGAGCAGAAAGCCGGGCGGGAAGTCAAAAATCGTTTTGCAAAGAATGGTCCGCTCCCTCCCTACGGGGGCAAATCCAGAAGGGAACCCCTCAAATCACGGAGGCTGAAGGGGCAACCGGAGCTTCCGATTGGGCTCGACTCACCTGAGCTCCACCGGCTCCGTCCGACTCACATCCCATTGTCCGCTTGCCGCCGCCCCCGGCGCACAGGTAGGTTTTGCGTCGATGAATCTAGCCGACGCGTTTACCCGGTCCGTGCAGCAACGGCCCGACAAAGTCGCCCTGTTCTGGGGTGAGAGCGAATTGACCTACGCCACGCTGCTCGCGCAGTCCCTGGCCGTCGCACGGCAACTCACCGAAAAGTTTGGCGTTCAGCCCGGCGATCGCGTGGGACTGTGGCTCAAAAATCGTCCGGAATTCATCCCGGGACTATTCGGCATCCTGAACGCGAGCGCGGTCCACGTTCCGATCAATAATTTCTTCAAGCCGGCCGAAGTCACACACGTTTTGGACGACGCGGGTGTGGACGTGCTGATCACGGACGATGAACTGGGGGTTCATTTTCCCGTTCTGGCGGGTGCGCGGCCCGGCCTGCGAATTTGCAAAATCGAGGAAGCCGTGGCGGTCAGCGCCGAAAGCGCCGGGCTTACCTCACCAATCGTAAACCGGAAGGAAGCCGATCTCGCCGTGATCATTTACACCTCCGGCACCACCGGCCGGCCCAAGGGCGCGATGCTCTCACATGGCAACCTCCTGCACAACGTGGAGAGTTGTCGCCAGGTGCTCGACACCGTCGAAGCGGATCGTTTCGCGGTGTTGCTACCCTTGTTTCACAGCTACATGCTCACCGTTGGCTTGTTCCTGCCGCTCCTGAACGGCGCAACGATCATCCTCATCAAATCGCTCAATCAGCCCCATCACATGCTGCGCGAGATGCTCCACCGACAAGCCACTGTGATCCCCGCCATCCCCCCTTTCTATCGCACACTGACCCACGCCAACATTCCCAGCCTGCCCTTCCGCATGTGCGTCAGCGGCTCCGCCCCGTTGCCGGTGCAAGTCCTCAAGGATTTCGAGGACAAATTCCACATCCCCCTCCTCGAAGGCTACGGCTTAAGTGAAACCAGCCCGGTCGTCACCAAGAACCCCCTGCGCGGCGTGCGCAAACCCGGCTCCATCGGCCTGCCGCTCCCCAACGTCGAAGTCAGTGTGCAGGACGACGCGGGCGGCATGTTGGCCCCCAGCGAAGTCGGTGAAATCTGTGTGCGCGGCGGCAATGTCATGCTCGGATACTGGAATAATCCCGCGGAAACCGCCCTCGCCATGCGGGGCGACTGGTTGCTCACGGGCGACATCGGCTATCGGGACGCCGACGGCTACTATTTCATTACTGACCGCAAAAAGGACATGTTGCTCGTGAATGGAACCAACGTTTATCCCCGGGAAATCGAGGAAGTCCTCCACCAGTTTCCAGGTGTCAAAGAAGCCGCCGTGATCGGCGTGCCCGACCCGCGCAAGGGCGAACAACCCGTCGCCTATGTCACCCCCGCCGACGGCGTCACGCTTGATGAACGGACGCTGTTGCATTATGTGCGCGAAAATCTGGCGGACTACAAAGTGCCCAAGCACATTGTTTTCCTGCCGGCGCTTCCGCGCAACGCCACCGGTAAGATTTTGAAAACCACCCTGCGCCAACAAGCGGCCAACGGCTAGCCCATCGTTGAAAAATTCTCCACTTTGCAGGCGACGAGGTGACGAGTCTCAAACTTTCCCGGTTGATTGAGCGAGGATCAAAAACTCTGCGCTTCGTCTCCTCCGCTTCGCCGCGATAGCCCGAATTCGCGAGCTATTCCGACCATCAACGTCCAACCGGGTCTGACTTTTCCACGCCACTAAGCGCAGCCACCTCCGGATCCGTCAATGCCCGCGACCAGAGGGCGGCCACTTCCAGCTCGCCGTGAAAATGCCGAACCACTTTGCCCGCGTCCGTTTCCGCACCGATCAGCAGCGGCTCCTGATTCTTCTGCAAGTCCCCGCTCCATGGCTTGCCAGCCATATGTCGACCATCGCAGAAAATTTCCAACGTCTTGCCATCGTAGCGGCCCACCAAGTCATGCCAGGCCGTCGCCTCGATCTGCGAAACCGGAAAACTGACCCTCGCGAATCCCGGGTCGGTTCGGATTTCAAATCCGATGTCGGCGCCCGGCGTTTCCGGCAGGTCCCGGCTGAAAAGATTGAAATATACCTGCTCGGCCCCCCCGCGCTTGGCAAAGAGTGCCGCGTCCCAAACGCCGCGCGGATCGCGCGCCCGCAGATACACGGTCACCGCGTTCGTGCCGCCCTGCAATTCCGACCCAGCATCGAAGTACGCGCCGTCCAGGATCGCCACATCCGCGTCGGGCCGCGCGCCAGGACCCGCGGCGCGCACGTTCAGCTCGAACTTTTCCCAGCCGGGGATGTGGCGCAAGGGCGGTTGCGCGCCATGGCCGCCGGTATCCAGCGGCCACCACGCAATCGCCTCGCGCCGCAGGGTCGCCAATTTTTCCCCCACCGGCGAGAGACTTGGTTTGCGCGCCGGCGTGGCGGCTTTGATTTCTTTGAGTCGGATGTCCTTGAACTGCGCCACCGTGAGCGGGCCGCTGTGAAGCTGGAGCGCCAGAATGCCTTGGAGTTCACGCCGACGCGGATCATTATCCTCCACTTCCGCCGCCAGCCGGCCATCCACGGACAGCGTAAGGTGAGGACCAACGCAGATCAGATGGTACTCATGCCAGTCTTCGAGCCGAAACCACGCCGGACCTTCGGCCGCCGCGAGCTTCGTGACCGTGCGATTGCCCGCGGCCTCGAGGACCAGGTGTTCGCCACGCCAGGCCAGCGTGTGGCGACCAAACTCGTCGTAGAGCCGAACCAGCCAGGGGGTCTGGAGATTGTTGTCCACCTGGTAGCCACAGACATCATGGTCCGGCAACAAGCGGCTGCGAAACTGGAAACCGTTATTGATGCCGCCCTCGCCGTTCACCCGCGACTTGAGCTTGAGTTCGAAATCCGCGAGTTCGCCTCCCTGCCACACGAGATATTGGTTCACGGTACAGGGATGCTCCTTGGAGATGCGGGCGGTGATGGCGCCATCTTCTACGGCCCAATAGCTCGGATCGGGCGTTTCCCAGCCGGCGAGCGACCGGCCATCGAAGAGGGATTGAAACCCTTCTTCGCCGAGCGCAGCGCAACTGGTTGCGAGCAACACGGCGCCAACAACTTTACCGACCTGTGGATCCAAACTCATTCGTAATGTCATGGGATTCTCAGTAAAATGCTTAGCTAACTTCGCCATTTTTCGCACGCTAATCTAATTTCCGTGCGCCCTCCCGAACGTGGCGGAATTCATCTCGTTGCAAACCGATCTGCTCGAAGGGAATTTTTTCAAAGCCGGGGATCCTGGCGACGGCCGCTGAGTCGTCGCGGAGCCGGAAATCCAGCTTGGCGGCGTTGACAAAACCCGGGTCGGTGTCGGTCACGAAGCCATCGGTCACATCCCAATTACCGGTTTGCACGGCGCGACAGTTCACGATCAGGTTGGCGCGGGCATGATTGCGGCGCGATTCTCCCGCAAACGCCATGAAGCCTTGCAGTTCAGGATAGCGATCGAAGTACGGAGGCTTGGTGATGTCCACGTCTTTGAGCAGCTTCTCCTGCCACAGCTCGCCCGTTAGGTTTTCCTGCCACAGCTTATCGTTCCATGGCGCGCTACCGAGAGCCAGCGGACAGTCGATGAAGATGCAGTTGCGCACGCTGTTGTCGTGGCCGCCGTGCGAGAAGACGGCGCCAAAACTGCCGCCCGCGGCGCGGTAGAAAATGTTGCCGAACACCGTCTGCCCGCCCGCGCCGTCGTCGAAATACACCGCGCAACTCCCGTGGCGGCGCGTGCTGCCGATGTGATGCCAGAAGTTGTAGCGCAGCACCGAGCCGCGTTCGGATGGATTGCGCCCCATGTAAAACGAGCCGCAGTCGTCGGTCTCCATGCCGGTGTGATGGATTTCGTTAAACTCGATGAGGTGATCATTGCCCGCGAGTCCGATGGCCTGATGCGGTCCGTCGTGGAGCAAATTGTGCGCGAGCCGGACGCCCACGCCGTCGAGGTGGACGTGGTAGGCGTGCGTACGTTGGCGGCGCGAGACGTCGTGGATATGATTATTCAGCGCCTCATGCCCGCACGGGGTGAGGGTCTTGCGGTCCCCGCCCCCAATCTTGAGACCCGCCGTCCCGGTGTCGAAGATGTTGCAGGCCACGACGCGATGATGCGAGCCGCCTTCCACCACGACGCCGTCCATGCCGGTGTTGCGGATCCGACAGTCAACAAGGCTGTCGTTTTGGCCGCCTTTGATTTCAATTCCGTTCCCCGCACACGCCTCGATGGTAAGACCGCGCAGGGTGACATACGATGCGTTGTGCAGGGCGATGACCGGTTGGGTCAGGGTGGACAGCACCATGCGCGCGCCAGCCAATGACGACGGTGGCCAGAAAAACAATTCGCCTGCCTCGCGATCTATAAAGTACTCGCCCGGCTGATCCAGTTCTTCGAGCAGGTTCACGGCGAAGAATCGGCGCGGGCCGGAATTTCCACTTCCTAATCCATAGTGATGCGGCTTCGCGAGGATGATGCGATGCGCGTTGGTGTCGATCGTCTGAACCCGGATCGTTTCGCTGCTCCAGTCGAAGCACCAGTAGCCCTGCAACCAGACCGCGGGCGCGCCCAGCCACCGAGCCGGGCGGTCACCGTCGTAGGCGAATGCACCCAGCTTGTCCGAGGCGTGGTTGCGCCACGGCGCCGGGCCGCTTTCGATCACCTGGTTGAACTCCGCCCAACCCTCATTCGGCCAACGCGCCAGCGTCATGCGCTGGTCGTTGAAGAACAGTTCGGGCACCGAAGCCGCACCGCTGAATTGATCGGGGAACGTTCCATAGTTGGTGATTCCCAACGCCTGCAAATCCGCGTGCAAGACATGCGCCCTGGCCGACGGATCAAGTCTTCGGAGAATGTCCGGCGCTTGGATCGGTTGGAACGCCTTTGCAGGCAGGGTTCGACCGCCCACCAGTCGCACTTCCTTCCCCTCCACCGCGCGATAAACCACCGGTCGATTGGTTTCACCGCGGTCTTCCGGGCCGAGTTCGAACGTGGCCGCCAACATATAATCCCCGCCATGGATCCAGATCGTCACTCCGTCCGCTGGCTGCCCGTCGCTGTGCTTGAGCGCACGAACCTCCGTCCGGGCCCGCTCCAACGAACCAAAGGGCGCCGAGCGGGTGCCGCGATTGGTGTCCTTGCCGTTGGGCGCGACATGAAACTCGGTGGCGTGGGCGGCGAACCCGCCGGCGAACAGCAAGGCGAAGGGGAGGAGATTTCCTTTCCAGCCGTGCGCCAAAACCCGCAGTGGTTGCATGGACGGAGATATATCCGGTCCAGAATGCGTCCTCAAGCGATTCGTCGCCCGTGGCCATACCCGCTGGCTCGGGGGTAGGAGCAAGGGATCGGACCTTGCCCCTCCCTCCGAACCGGGCGGGCGGGTCTCCCGCATCCGGCTCTCCAGTCAGTGGGTTCGTAGTTTTACGATTGTCAACGTCCAGTCGTGTTCTGCTTTCAAGTTCAACCGCCTACGCTTTGCAAACCATGCGTTTGGCCAGTGTGGATGAGCCGATTCCAGCCCCGGTCCGGTTCGTCCTCGCCACTTTCCAGTACCCATCGCAACCGTCGTCGCACGAAACCATTCCCGCCTCGAACCCGCTTGTTATGCACCGTTGGAAATCTACATCCCACTCGCGCAGCGTGCGGTTCAGCTTGGGGATGATCTCTTTCCAGCTTCGCCCGCATCCGGTCCTTCATCTGTTTGCGGCTCTACTCCTGGGCCATTTCATGTCGCGCTCGAAGGAATACTCAAGGCAGTCGAAGCCTCCCGATTTGCCCGCCGCCACCATCCACACCGACCGAATCGCGTTCACGGCGGCGGCCCGCTCCGCCGGGCGGTGCTACGGACTGGTCGTGCTCGGTCCGTTGCTCTCCACCCCGCATCGCTGCAGCACGGTTGCGGATCAATAACGCGGGCACTTCACCGCTCAGGAGCGGACTTTCACCGCTCTTTGCTCCCACCCACTCCGGCGCGCGAGGGTCGGCACGCTGCGATGACCCTGTCCGCGGCCAGCGAGCGCGAGGAATTGTAGCGGAAGAGACCTACGCAATCGTTCGCTCCGCGACTGATCTGGCGCGAGGGCATTGCAGCGCGAGGCGCCTGCCGACGGCGGTGTTTGGGTCTGGCTGGCGGAAGTCGGAACCTCAAAACTTTTGACTGGCGGCGTCCGCGAGCCAGCCAACAAGTGAACCAGCTATCGCCCTTTGAATTTCGCCGCCCGCCGCTCGACAAACGATTGCAACCCCTCGGTCGCATCCTCGCTGGACAGGAGCGGAACGAGATCGGGCAGCAACCGGCGAATCGCTGCGACGTCGCCGTGCGTCCGAGCCAACCGGGCCGAAGCCAGTGTGGCTTGCACTCCCAACGGCGACTGGGCCGCCACCGTTTGGGCAATTTCCACCGCGCGCGCCAGTTCTTTGCCCGGCTCCACGATTTCCTGCACCAGCCCGAGGCGGAGCGCCTCCGCCGCGGTGAATTCGTCGCCGGTTAGTAAATAGCGCATCGCGTTACCCCAGCCGATCTCTTGCAGCAGGCGAACCGTGGCGCCGCCGACGGGAAAAATGCCGCGCTTGATTTCGAGCTGGGCAAAGCGCGCGTTGGCGGCGGCCACACGGATGTCCGCGGCCAGGAGCAATTCAAGGCCGATGGTCAGACAAATACCCTGGACCGCCATCGCCACCGGTTTGCGCAGCCGATTGCGTTCGTCCAATCCCAACGGGTCGATCGCCCCCGCCGGCAGTTCCGGGAAGCGCCCCTGCTGGAGGAACGGCGTCCATTCCGCCAAATCGATTCCGCCGGTAAAATGTTCGCCGTGGGCGAATAACACGCCGCAGCGCAGATCGGGGTTGCGGTGCAACTCGCCATACGCCGCCGCCAGCGCGCGGTACATTTCCAGGTCGAACGCATTGCGCTTCGGCACCCGGTCCAGGCCGATCAGCATCACATGATCCCGAATTTCGACGGTGACGTTTCCTATACTCATGGTGGGATTGAGCATGGCGAGGCCGCCGGGCCATTGAAAGCAATCTTGAACTGATTTTGCCCGGAGGTTTTACAAACCCTGGCCCGCCACCGACGTCCGGACAATAATGTCCCCGGCCAGCGCCCCGGCCTGGTCCCGACACCAGCCGCCCCATCGTATCACACTGGCGCGTCCACGTCGGTGGCGCCGAAGGCTGCGCCCCGCTGACACTCGCGGCTTCGCGAGCCCAGCCCTCCGACCGCGCGACACGCCGGGTCCAAAGCGCGGAAGCGGCGCGGCACACTTTGACTTGAACAAAGCCCCGGCTTGGCATTAACTCGACCCATGAAAACGCCAACCAAATCCTCGGAGCTCCCCAGTCTCTCCCTTTCACGTCGCCAATTTGTGCGACGCACTTCCCTCGCGGCGGGCGCGGCTGCGTTCACCTTTCCATTTATTGGTCGCGTCCTGGGCGCCAACGACCGCATCAACATCGCCTGCATCGGCGTCGGCGGGAAAGGTGACAGCGACAGCAACGCGGCCGCGAAGTGCGGCGGCAATATCGTCGCCATCTGCGACGTGGACCAGCGCACCCTCGAAAAGAAAGGCCAGCAATTCGCCCAGGCCAAGCGCTTCCAGGACTACCGCAAGCTGCTCGATCAAATGGGCAAGGAAATCGATGCCGTGACGGTCTCCACCCCCGATCACAATCACGGTACGGCCGCCATGCGCGCCATGAAAATGGGCAAGCACTGTTTTTGCCAGAAGCCGCTGACGCAGACCGTTTACGAGGCGCGCGCCATGCGCCAGTTGGCGGCGGAAAAAAAACTGGCCACCCAGATGGGCAACCAGGGCAGCGCCGAAAACGGTTTGCGCCGCGCCGTCGAGGTGGTGCAAGCCGGGGTGATTGGGAAGCCGCTCGAATTGCACGTCTGGACGAATCGCCCGGTCTGGCCCCAGGGGCTCGAGCGTCCCACGGGCGAGGATCCGGTGCCGCCGTTTCTGGATTGGGATTGCTGGTTGGGGCCGGCCCCGTTGCGACCCTTCAAGAAGGACGTTTATCAGACGTTCAACTGGCGGGGCTGGTATGAGTTTGGTACCGGTGCGCTGGGCGACATGGCTTGTCACACGGTCAACATGCCGTTCCGCGCCTTGAAGCTGGGGTTTCCCAGTGTGGTCGAATGCGAAATTGACTCGCGCGTCTACCCGGAGACGTTTCCAAAAACGTCGCGCCTCCGCTTCGAGTTTCCGGAACGGGATGGCCTGCCGCCCCTGAAGTTTTGGTGGTATGACGGTAACCCCGGCGACGCGCTCAAACCGCTGCGACCCGATGCGGACGCGACCAAGGAAATCGTCAGCACCATGGGCGCACTGCCGGTCGCCGGCGCGCTCATCATCGGGGACAAAGGCAAATTGTTCTCGCCCGATGACTACGGCGCCCGTTTTTTTGTGGCCATGAAGGGCCAGGAGGAAATGGTGGCCGGCGACAAGCACGAAGCCTGCACCGCGGTGCCGCAAATCATCCCGCGCTCGCCAGGCCACATGCAGGAATGGTTCCAGATGATGAAGGACGGCACGCCCGCCTTTTCGAACTTTGAGGTTGCCGCCTATTTGACGGAAATCATCCTGCTGGGGTGCGTCGCTTTACGCGTCGGCGAAGGTCGCCGCATGGACTGGGATGGCCCCAACATGAAATCCACCAACCTGCCGGACGCCGCCCAGTTCGTCCGCCGTAATAATCGCGCCGGCTGGGAAGCCTGATCCAAGACGCTCCCGAAACCATTCGCCCTTGGTGGATCGGTTCCGCCGAGGGCGAAAGCATTTGCCCCCGATCCCGGCCGCGGGCGGGTGGTCCTACCACGAGTGCGGATCGACGGACCTCCTGCCGCGCGCTTCTGGAGTCGACGCCCTCCCCAAACCAATCTTGCCATGGATGGCTGCGGGGATAGAGTCGCAGCCATGACGAGAGAAAATCGTGTGGTCGCTCCGCCCGGTCACTTTGGAAGTTTTGAAACCGTGACCGAAAGATGAACGCCAGAGTCTTTACCAATTTCGCTCTGTTGGTCTGGCTCGGCATTGCCTCGCCGGGCGCGTCTGGCCAGCTACAGGATTCCTTCAGCGATACTTGGGTCGCCACCGATGCACTGGGACGCACCGTCCCGACCTTCCCCGAAGTTACTGCGCCACGGAACGATCGCACGGTGGGCATTTTTTATTTCCTCTGGCATGGCGCGCACGTCCAGGGCGGCCCGTTCGATGTGACGAAAATTCTGGCGGCCGATCCCGCGGCGATGCAGAAACCGGAGAGCCCGCTCTGGGGACCGTTGCATGTGCCGCACCACTGGGGCGAGTCGATCTTTGGTTACTATCTTACCGATGATGAGGGTGTGCTGCGCAAGCAGGCGCAGATGCTCAGCGATGCCGGCGTGGACGTCGTGATCTTCGACGTGACGAACCAGATCACTTACCGCGACTATTACCGGGCGCTACTCCGGGTGTGGTCGGAAATGCGTGCGCTCGGCAATCGCACGCCCCAAGTCGCCTTCCTCACGCCCTTTTGGGATCCGGCCAAGGTCACTCGCGAACTGTGGCGCGATCTCTACTCGCCCGGCCTCGCGCGCGACCTTTGGTTTCAATGGGAAGGTAAACCACTGCTGCTCACCGATCCGGAACTCATCTTCGACCGCGAGGAAAATGCGCACCAGAATACTTCCGTCGAACTCCAACCCGGTCATACGCTCGGACAATCCTTCGCTTCCGATCGTTCCGTTGGGGCCGTCAGCGCGCGGTGTCCCACCTGGAACACGCCCGGCAGCGCCGTGACGCTGACCTTGCTGCGCGGCGGTCCCGGCGGTGAACGCCTCGCCGCCGAACGTTTTCACGAAGTCGGCGATAACGCGTGGTTGCGGTTAAAGCTGCACCATCCTTTGCCCCCCGGCCGTTACTATCTGGAAGCCTCGGAGCCCGGCGGGCGCATCGGCTGGTGGAGTCACACGGAGGATAAATTTGCCCGCGGCGAAGCATTTACCGATGGTAACGCGGCCGCTGGCGACCGTACCCTGCGATTGCAGTTCGCGGACGGCGACACGCAGCAAATCATCGAGTTCTTTACCTTCCGAAAACCGCAGCCGGATTACTTTCAAGGGCCAACGAAACCAGACATGTGGAGCTGGCTCGAAGTTTCGCCGCAACACGTCTTCACCAATTCGACCGGCCAAAAGGAACAGATGTCCGTCGGCGTCGCGCAGAACGCCGTCCACGGCCGCCTCGGCTCGATGAGCGAGGTCGACGCGCAGGGTCGAAGTTTCCACCACGGCGCCACCGACTCGCGCCCGAATGCCGTGCGCTATGGATTGAACGTAGCCGAGCAGTGGGAACGCGCACTCCACGAGGATCCGCGCTTCCTGTTCGTCACCGGTTGGAACGAATGGATTGCGGGTCGCTTCGCCGAGTTCAACCGCATCAAGTTGCCGGTCATGTTTGTGGACCAGTTCGACCAGGAACACAGCCGCGATATCGAACCGATGCACGGCGGCCATGGCGATGATTACTATTACCAGTTCGTGAGCCATGTCCGTCGTTACAAGGGCGCACGGCCCCTGCCCGCCCTTGAACCGAGACCCATTACGATCGATGGGCAAATCGCCGATTGGGGCGCCGTGCAGCCGGAGTTTCGGGACACGATCGGCGATCCAGTCCGGCGGGAGCATCGCGGCTGGGGCACAAACGTCATCTACCGAAATTTCACGGGCCGGAATGACATCGTCGCCGCCAAGGTCAGCTGGAACCAATCCACGGCGTGGTTTTACGTCCGCACCCGTGAACCGATCACGCCTCCGAGCGGCACCAATTGGATGTTGCTTTTCCTCGACACCGACGCCAACGCCAAGACCGGTTGGCTGGGTTACGACTTCGTGATCAACCACGGTGGTGTCGGAACGCTGGAGCGGAATCTTGGCTCCGGGTTTGCGTGGTCCGCGGCCGGCACAGTGAAATGGCGCGTGCAAGGCAACGAACTCGAGCTGGCAATTCCCTGGCAGGCACTCGGATTAAAATCAGCCCCGATCGCCCTCGACTTCAAATGGGCCGACAACTGTCTGCAAGCCGCCGATTGGACCGACTTCACCCTCAATGGCGACACGGCACCGAATGATCGTTTCAATTACCGGGCTGAGCCAGGTCAGCGCGATCCGCAAAAATAATTTTCGGAAAGGTGGGGACGCGGCGCGGCACGGCCCAAATATCAGGACGACGCGGCAGCACCGCGCTAACCGCTCCTCACCACGCAATTCAGGGGCTCCGGCAACGCGGCCTGCCGGGCGACATCCCGTCCTCGGGGGCGGTGAAT
>JANXWY010000488.1 GCA_025350905.1 Verrucomicrobiota bacterium | reverse complement strand
GGATAGCGGAGATCCGGTCGCTCGGGACCGGCAGGAGGCTTCGGCGCCGATCCTTCGGCACGCCGTTCTTCCCGTCTGGCGCGTCTCGCCGTAAGAACGGCATCGCCAACGCTTCGCCTTAGGCAGATGAAACATCCCTGAACATTGAGGTTAGAAAGTGTTTTGGGATCAATGTTTAAAAGTGGTAGCCCATGGAAACTGATAGCGTGGGCACAAATAATTGATAGCTGCCATTGGCAGTCTGGCCCGTGAAAGGGTTGGGTTGGCTATCGCTAATCTCGCGCGAAGGGCCGGTGATGATTTGTCCGGCGAGGGCCCAGTGCCAGTGTTCACCTTTGAAACCAAAACCGACGCTGCCAACGTGCAAGTTGGTGTCCGGAATCGCGGGAGTATAATATTTTCCCGACGTTGTGTCCGTGCTGTAGAAGTATCCAGCGCTAATAAACCAACCGTTTTCAAAATAGCGCGTGACGCCGATTTCGTAGAGCCAACTAGCGTGCCAGTTGAGCTGGAGGGGCAAGTCAAAAGGAAATCCAAGGTTTTTTGTGCCGCTTAACGTGACCGTGTCCAATGTGTTCCAATCCGTCCAATCTACGTTCACTTCGATGTTCCATTTGGGTGTGGGGCGGAACGAGACACCTCCGGAGATAATTTGTGGAAACTGGACGCGCGCGGTCGTGTTTGCGGTTGGAATCGGAATGCCCGGATCATAGGAACTTGAGCCTTCGTAATTCATTGTGGTCGCACTGCGGTAGTTGACCCCAAACGACCACTGGAGGTGTGGTTGCCAGAGCAAACCGGCGTTGAATCCATAAGCGATGTCATTTCCGTCAAATTTGAACACATCTGTGGGGGTGGCCAAGCCTCGCTTGATCTCTAGTTTTGAATAATTAAGAGTTGGCCCGGCTGCGAGCGACAGGGATGGTAGAATTTTCCAGGCGACGACGGGATTGAGAGTGACGTATTGCAATCGTGACTCGATGGCAAGAGTGCGAAAGCCACTGTCTTCTGGCCACTTGACGCCGAGGCCGAATGGGGCATACACCCCCAGTCCGAACGAGAGTGGTAGATCCTTGAGTGAGTAAGTGGCGTAGATTTCGGGTATCGGCACTACTTCAAAATCGGTGTCGGATTGAGTGCCAGCACCAGAATCATAGTGCGTGTTGATGCCAAGATAATTCAGCACCCCAATCTGCACGTTCGCGCCCGGTAATTGCGTGATGCCAGCGGGGTTGTAATAGATCGCTGAGGGATTGTCAGCCGTGGCGGCGAACGCGTTGCCGCGGGCAATCGCCTCCGGGTCCTGATTGGGAATTCGGAGAGCAATCCCGACCGCGGTCCACGGTTGGAGGGCCAAAGCGGCGGTCAGTAAAAGAGCTCGGGAAACCCAATCCGAAGCGTTCGGGTAGAGGTGAACATGTTTCAATTTGTTTGTCATAACATCAGTCAGGTAACTGCGCTTTTGTGTCCTGATATCAACCGGCCGGGTGAGGCGTGGCAGGCTGCGTTCGTTTGTAAGCAGGTGGCAGACCGTTCGAGAGGACTCCATCCAATTGTCACCCGACGACCGCCAGAGATCACGCCGACCAGCGAAAAATCTTCAACGGACCTGTGACAACTTTCGTGAGTTGCCATGGGCTGAAAATGTGATCAGGAAAGACCGGCTCTGAAATTGATTCTGTTTACGTACGGTATTGAGGCGTTTGGTAATTGGAATTGAAGAGGAGACTATTTTGTAGAGAATTGCGTGGCATCCTGAATACATTTTGGGAGGCTTAGGCATGGTTATTGCAGAAATACTTAACGATCATGGAGCACACGAACGCCGCCTCTTCGGAGCAAGCGACCGTTGACGTCGTCAGCCTTGCAGGTTTCAAAAACAGTCAAGGTGTGCCGATGCAAGCAACCGCACTGCGATTGACACCGCAATCGGTCACTTTCGAGCTTTACGGCCCGGAAAATATTTTAAGGCTCTCTGAGGTAATCACCGACGTCAACATTCTGGTTGATGGCATTCGGGTGTACAATGGCAAGGCGGTCGTTAACCATATTGTGAACACGGGCACAGTGACCGTGTGTGAAGCGAGCATTTCTGGCTCGCTTTTACTCGTGGATGTATTCAGGCACAATAACCCCGGAAATGATATTCGTTCGGCGTACAAGTCGTTCTTGGATCGCTGGCAGAAATACTACCTCATTCTACCTGAGTACAAGCTTGCCGTGATGGATCTCCTAAGCTTCCTGCAGGACTTGCGTTTGTGGTTGGATCAAGTTGAGTTGGGGTTGGGCGCATTCCCCGTTGCTGAGCGGGCGGAAAGAGAGCGTGATATTTTGCGCGAAGTGCCCATTACTCAAGCCGTCTCAACGATGTTTGAGCGTTTTGAAATGGTGGCCGGGTCCGTGTCGGCTGAACTATTGCCCGCGCATCGCGCTTTTTGCCGCCGTCAACTCCATCCCTTGCTGTTAAGCTGTCCGTTCATGCACCGCATTTTTTCCAAGCCGCTGGGCTATGCGGGTGATCATGAAATGATTGATATGATCATCCGCAATGATTACGAGGGAGGTTCACTTTTTGCCAAACTTCTGCAATCTTTTATCCTGGATCAGTCACCCGCGCGTTCTGTGAGAAATCGGGCCGACTATTTCACGCAAAGATTTATTGAAGAAACCAGTCGGATTTCCAACTTCGGACGCCCAGCGAAGTTCTTCAGCTTAGGGTGCGGGCCTGCCCGGGAAGTGGAAAGTTTTCTGACTGGACACTTGCTGTCCGACCGCGCCCAGTTTCAATTGTTGGATTTTAATGAGGAAACCCTGAAGCGGACCGGTGAAAAAATGGCGGAGGCTTGCAGAAAGTACCAACGGCGAACTCTGGTAAAATTGGTGCGTAAATCAGTTCATACGCTAATCAAGGAGGCGGGCAAACCGACGAGTAGGCAAGAGGGATTCGATCTTATTTATTGTTCTGGGCTTTATGATTATCTCAGTGACCGTGTCTGCAAAACCCTTAACACTTATCTGTACGACCAGTTGTTGCCTGGTGGAGCCTTAATCGTGACGAACTTTGATCCGTATAACCCGATTCAAAACATTATGGAGCATATCTTTGAATGGTTCTTAATTCACCGCGACAGTCGGCAAATGGCGGGATTGGCACCGGAGCAGGCCGCTTCGGAAAATTGTGTGGTTTGGGCTGAGCCTTCCGGTTGCAATGTATTTTTGGAAGTTCGGAAACCTGCAGATTCAAAGTGAAAGACCCAGAATTCCATCTTGCGTACGCGGAACAGAATCGTCGTGACCAGATCACCTACTCAACGCTGGCGACGGTCCTTTCCATTATTCTGAATCTATCCTGCTCGGTAATGGATTACTTCGTGTACAACGATTACTGGAGCCTTTTCCTAAAGGTTCGAATCGGCAGCGTAATTGTCGTGGCCCTGACATGGGCGTGGTTTCAGAGGCCAGTTGGACGCAAGCATCACCGCATATTTGGAGTTGTCTGGTATGCTAGCCCGTTGATCATAATTCTGTGGATGATTTATGTGGTCAATGACCGCTACTCGCCCTACTACGCGGGCTTGAACATTATCCTTTTGGCAGTGGGTCTACTTTCGCCGTGGACCTATATCCAAAATCTGATCTCCGCTGCGTTGGTTTTAGTTTTGTACGTTTTCATTTGCTTTGCCATGCCCATCCCGCTGCCCGGTAGCACAATTGGTAACAACACGACTTTTCTTGTACTGACTGCAGTTATCGTCGTGGGTGGGAGTGTAGTTAACGCACGTCAGCGCTTGCGGGAGTTTGAATTGCGATGGGAACTGGACAAAAACCGATGCATCGTTGAGGAAAGCAACGTGAAGCTTGACAGCCAGAACAAACAGT
>JANXWY010000475.1 GCA_025350905.1 Verrucomicrobiota bacterium | reverse complement strand
AAACGACTTGGTTGCCGCCGACGACGGAGGCAGCGGTTTGGGAAAACGAAGCCGCCTGAATTCGCCGTTGGTCCTCGGGACAGAATAAAATCTTCGGCGTGCTGAGCTCGTTGGACATGACGCGAAAAACTGTCGCCACATCGCGGGCGAGCACCGCCTCCATCGCACCGCCGTTGGTAACCGACACCGCCATGGGGAGCTTGTCGTTATTATCAAGACTCCACTGACGAAAGGACAGGCAGACTTGCTTCAGGTTGTTGGCGCAGCTCACCGGGGCGGCGTAACATCCGCGGCGGCCAAACCTTGGCAACAACAGGAGTGCCAGCGTTGCCAATACTGCAACGATGGCCAGGGAATCGACCAAAGTGAACGCGCGGAGGTTATGGCATTCCAGTTTCATGATTGATTCGGGCTTACTTTTCACTCAAGGGAACGCCAACCGGTTTGTGGCCACGCCTGTGTTGCGCAGTGCCTCCGCCAGTTTGCTGCCGGAGAAGGACTGAACCGAACCATCCGCCAAGACAACATTCCCATGCTTCTGGTGGCGTGCGTCGGACCAGGCGACCGCGGTGTTGGTCCAAACCGACAGAACGCCCGACGGCACGGGCACGCCTTTGAATGCGACGTTCCACACTTCTCCGCCGGTCAACCAATTGTCGTCGCCTGATAGGAACCCGTTCGACGTGGTTGGTGTGAAATCCAAGCCCGCGAAATAGCTAACGTTGGAATTGTTCGAGAAACGGTCGTTTTGGTGGCCACGTCCGGCAGCAGTAGTTTGGAAAAAAGTTGTCGCCTGAATTCGCCTTCGGTCCTCGGGACAGAATAGGACCTTCGGTGTGCTAAGTTCGTTGGACATCACTTGAAAAACTGCGGCCACATTGCCAGCCAATACCGCCTCCATCGCACCGCCGTTCGTGATGGACACTTCCACTGGCAATTTGTCGTTATGATCGATCGCCCATTGGCGATAGGCCACACCAACTTGTTGAAGGTTGATGGTGCAGTTGATTTGACCGGGCCGAGCTTTGTTGCCGGTCATCCCGGGCAACAGCACAGCCACCACCAATGTCAAAATCGCAATGATCACGATGAAGTCAGTCAACGTAAAACCACATGGCGAATTTCTTGGCTTCAATTTCATATCTCATCCTCCAAAAGCTTTCGAACTCCACGCCGTTCCTGTCCTTTGTTCCGTTCCCGCCAAAGCGTGTATGCGATATACAGGAGCACGAGGGTGAACAGCAGTAGATACCACCACCGGATCAGGCTTTGCAGCAGCTGCATCAACTGGTAGTCGAATTTACCCATGACCATTTCGTCTTGGTCCACGACTGGCTTCGTTGCCGCCACGTTCGTGACGACATTGGTCATCAGGGTTGTGTGTTGTGTAGGAATCGGCCATGCGCCTCCGGATTGAACAGTCGCTTGAAAGCCCAATGGCTTCGCCGCCGTCGGGCTCGTTGTTTTCACTGGTGGCGGATTGGAATCGGGCGGTGACAATGGAAGTACTTTCCCACTCGCCGGGTTGTCGGGAGGGGACGGCTGCGGGCCAACGGACGGATTTCTCGGTTTATCGGGCTTGAATGGCGGCGCGGATTCGGGCGGTTCGTCGGTCGGCAATGCTAGAGCGGCAAGGGCGTTTGCGCCCGGAGCCATAATCGCCAGGCGATTCCGCTCCTCCACATGGCCATCCGCATACAGCAAATTACCCTTGAACCGATGCAACTCCGCAGTCCAGCGCAGCTGGAGATTGGCATCGAGCCGCAAAACGGTCGGTCCGCCGGTTGAGTCATTGGTGAGATTACGATCGCCGGCGAGGACGGAGGTGGACCTGCCAGTCTCCGCGCGGACGTTCACGAAGTAGCTTACGTTGGTATTCCGCAACAAGGGAAAGTTCTCCGCTGCCACACGCGTGTCCATGGCACAGAGCAGAATTTTGGGCGTGACAAGTTCGTTGGATATCGCCTGGAAATGGCGGTAAGCCTTAGTGAAATCGACAGAGACTTGATTGGTCGGGTTGACCAGTTCCGCCGTGCCGCCGTCGCGGTTGGAAACCTGCATCGGCAATTTTCCATTGTGGTCATTGGCAAACAGCTGGAATCCCAGCCCGGTCTGGCGCAGGTGGTTTACGCACGCGATGCGTTTGGCCTGGAGCTGGGCGGAGTTGATGGCCGGCAGCAGCAGAGCGGCGAGAATCCCGATGATCGAGATGACAACCAACAACTCGATCAAAGTGAATCCGACGATCTGCCGGCTCAGCCGCGGTGGTTTCATGCGTTAACGGATTTAGCACTGGCGATGCCATACAAATTTGAGCGAAAAATCATTCAATGTCCGTCCACGATTGTGCGCGGAGCACGCATTCGGAGTGATCCTCACGCAGCAGGCATTGATGGCTAGTCCGTAATTTTCATTTTCCGGCACCTCGGTCAAAAATTTGGGAGTCGCGATCAGGATCAAGCTCAGGATTAAGTTCGTAACAAGATTGCCGGCAGCTTTCCTTCGCCCGAGCGCGATGACAGGTGGGTGAGCGGCGCTTCGGCAGGATTGGCGAAGGTCGGCGCCCGGAACGCCGCCTTCAGGCGGCAGCGGCGTGCGCGACCCCGGACTCTGCCGCCTAAAGACGGCGTTCCGCTTCCCGCTGCCTTACCCAAGCTTGCTCGCCCCCCTTCGCACTCCACCAAAAAATCAGCGATGGACGCCGACGCCCGGCTCGGCCAGTTTGAACCTGTTGAAAATCTCGATCATCGTTCCGGCCTTCAACGAAGAGCGGCTGCTGGCTGCAACTCTGAATCAGATCAACATCGCACGCGCCGCCTTCGCGCCGCGTGGGTGGGATTCCGAATTGATCGTGTGCGACAACAACTCCACGGATGGCACCGCGGCGATCGCGCGGGCGGCCGGAGCCCGGGTGGTGTTCGAGCCGGTGAACCAGATTGGGCGGGCCCGCAACACCGGCGCGGCGTCCGCCAGCGGGGATTGGCTCCTATTCATCGATGCCGACTCGCAGCCGACCGCGGAACTCCTCGCCGACATGACAGACCAGATTCAATCAGGCCGGTGTCTGGCGGGCGGCAGCACAATCCGGCTGGCGGGCAATCACCGGCTGGCCAACTGCGTGACTGCCGGGTGGAATTGGCTCAGCCGTGCCCGGCGGTGGCTGGCGGGCTCGTTTATTTTTTGCGAGACGACCGCGTTCCGCCAGCTCGGCGGCTTCAATCCCGAAATGTTCGCGGGCGAGGAACTGGACCTGACCACGCGCCTGCAGGAACTGGCGCGCGGGTCGGGCCGCACGATCGTCATTCTGCATCGGCATCCCCTGCTGACCTCAGCGCGCAAGGTTCAACTTTATTCCACCGGCGACCACTTGCGGTTCCTGTGGCGCGTGATCGTGAATCGGGAAGCGACGTTTCGCGACCGCGCGGCGTGTTACGCGTGGTACGACGGCCGACGGTAACCAAGTTGAATTTGCGCCCACGCAGGCCACACCACGAGAACGAAGGAACGAAACCGGCGACGGGGTTGGCGCAAATAATTTTCAAGACAGGCTGGACGAGATCATTCCCCATCGGCAATGATCTGCGCTTTGAAAAATCTTATGAACGCTGAAGCCCGCATCCAGGAACTGGGACTCGAATTGCCGCCCGCCCCAAAACCGGTGGCCGTTTACAAACCACTGGTGATTGCCGGCAATCTCGCCTACGTCTCCGGCCACGGGCCTTTAAAGCCGGACAAATCGCTCATCGTGGGTCGGGTCGGCGCCGACCTGGATCTGGCCGCGGGCAAGGCCGCGGCCCGCCAGGTCGGACTGGCGATCCTCGCCACCTTGCGCAGCGAACTCGGCAGTTTGAACCGCGTCCAGCGCGTGATCAAGGTCCTTGGTATGGTCAACGCCACTCCCGATTTTCCAGATCATCCGAAGGTGATTAATGGTTGCAGCGAATTGTTCGCTGAAGTTTTCGGGCCGGATAACGGAGTTGGCGCCCGGAGTGCCGTCGGCATGGGCTCGTTGCCCGGGAACATCGCCGTCGAAATCGAGGCCATCTTCGAGATCACATGAGCGATTGGTTTGCCGTCCAGAATCCTGAGGCCGTCCCCTCCCCGGCGCTGCTCCTGTACCCGGAGCGCATCCGCGAAAACATCCGGCGGATGATTCACGTGGCGGGCGGCCCGAACCGGCTCCGCCCCCATATCAAGACGCACAAACTGGCCGAAGTGGTGCGTCTGCAACTGGCGGCCGGCATTCACAAATTCAAATGTGCCACCCTGGCCGAAGCGGAAATGGCGGCGACCGCGGGGGCACGGGATATCCTGATCGCGTATCCAATGGTTGGGCCGAACGTGGCGCGCTTGCTCGAACTGGTAAAAAAGTTTCCCGCGACTTCGTTTTCGTGCGTCGCCGATGACGGGGCCGCGGTTCAATTACTGGCCAAAATGTTTTCCGATTCCGGGCGCAAACTGGACGTGTGGCTCGACGTCGATTGCGGCCAGCATCGCACGGGAAGGGAGCCGGGCGCGGCGGCGGCCCAACTTTATCAACTAATTTCCACTTCCCCCGGCCTGGGCGCCGCCGGCTTGCACGTTTACGACGGACACATTCACGAACCGGACTTGGCGAAACGAACCGAGCTGTGTGCGGCGGCCTTTGCGCCGGTCGAGGCCTTCCGCCGCGAATTGGTGGCGGCGGGGCTGCCGGTGCCGCGCGTGGTCGCAGGCGGCACGCCCACGTTTCCGATTCACGCCCAGAATCCGGCCTTCGAGTGCAGTCCGGGCACGTGTCTGCTCTGGGATTTTGGGTATGCCGGAAAATTTACCGACCTGGATTTTCTAATCGCCGCTGTCGTGCTGACCCGGGTGGTCAGCAAACCCGGCCCGCACCGACTGTGCCTCGACCTCGGACATAAAGCGATCGCGGCGGAAAATCCGCCGCCGCGCGTGCAGTTCTTAAACCTGCCGGAAGCGACGGCCGTTGCCCACAGTGAAGAACATCTCGTGGTCGAGAGCGAACAGGCCGAGCGTTTTGCCGTGGGCGATTGCCTCTTCGGCGTGCCGCGCCACATTTGTCCCACCGTTGCGCTCTACGCGGAAGCCACGGTGATTAGCGAAGGGCGAGCCACGGAGCGCTGGCGCATCACGGCGCGGGATCGGCAACTGACCATTTGAACGCCGCCCACCATGAGCCATGACGCCAGCCTGATCCTGTTCGCGTTGATCACCATCATCGGGCTCGTGCTGTCGATCGCGCTGTTCAAGCTGCATCCATTTCTCGGCTTGATGCTGGCCGCAGTCGCCATTGGTTTTCACTCCGGCATGAAGCTGCCGTTGATCGCCAAGACGTTTCAAGAAGGCGTCGGCAACACCCTCGGCTTCCTGGGCGTGGTCGTGGGCCTCGGGATGATGCTGGGCAAAATGCTTTCGGAATCCGGCGGCGCGCATGTAATCGCGCAAACCTTCACCCGGCGGCTCGGCGAATCGCGGCTGCCGTGGGCGATGCTGGCCGTGGCGTTCGTGGTCGGCGTGCCGGTGCTGTTTAGCGTCGGCTTGTTCCTGCTCGTTCCCATCGTTTATGCGGTCGCCCGCGAAACCAACACGCCCCTGATGCGCCTGGCCATCCCGCTCGTGGCCGGGTTGTCCGTGTCGCAAGGATTTTTGCCTCCGCATCCCGGGCCGATGCTGGCCATCGAACAAATCGGCGCAGATGTCGGCAAAACGATTCTCTTCGGGGCGCTCGTCGGAATTCCCACCGCCATCGTCGCCGGCCCGATTTTTGGCTCGCTGGTTGGCTCGCGGTTTAAGGTCGAGCTGGGACAACTGGGCCAACGGGCCACCCAGGAAGTCCCGACTCACCAGCCTCCTGGCTTTGCGCTGACACTGCTGACCATTCTGCTCCCGGTGACGCTGATGTTGCTCTCCTCGCTGGCCGATTTAACACTGGCGAAGGACGCGCGCGGGCGCGAGTGGGCGAATTTCCTCGGCAGCCCGCTCATCGCGATGTTGCTCGCCGTGTTGCTGTCCCTCTATACATTTGGCTATGCGCGGGGTTTCAGCGGCCGGCAGACCCTGAAATTTCTCGAGGCGTGCGTCGGCCCGGCGGCGGCGATCCTGTTGATCGTCGGGGCGGGCGGCGGCTTGAGCAAAATGCTCGAACGCGGCGGGGTGGGCGCCGCCATTGCGGACATCGTGGAGCACGCGCAAGTTTCGCCCTTGCTGCTCGGGTGGGTGGTGGCGGCGGCGATTCGGGTGGCGGTGGGTTCGGCAACGGTGGCGATCACGATGGCGTCGGCGATCATGGCCCCGGTGGCCGCGAACACGCCGGGCCTCAGCCGCGAACTGCTGGTGTTGGCGATGGGCGCGGGATCCTTGTTCCTCTCGCACGTCAACGACGGCGGTTTTTGGTTGGTGAAAGAAAGTTTCAATCTCACGGTGGCGCAAACCCTCAAGACTTGGACGGTGCTGGAAACCGGCATCGGCCTGGTAGCGCTCGGGTTGGTGATGTTGCTTTCACGCTGGGTCTGAAATAAGTGAAAACGCGCCCGCTCATTTTCGACGCCCATCTCGACCTCGCGATGAACGCACTGGAGTGGAATCGCGATTTGACGCGGCCGCTCCCCGAGTTGCGACAGAGCGAGACGGGGAAGACGGATAAACCCGACCGCGCCAATAGCACGGTCTCGCTGCCGGAAATGCGGAGAGGCAATGTGGGCGTCTGTGTGGCGACGCTCATTGCCCGCGTGGAACACAATGCCTACAGCCCGGTCGCCGGCTGGCGCTCTCCAGCCCAAGCCTGGGCCCAGACCCAGGGACAGCTGGCTTGGTATCGCGCCATGGAAGCCGCGGGCGAAATGGTGCTTCTCCGGGACGCGGCGGGATTGAATCGCCACCTCGCGCAGTGGTATGCGTCGGACGCAACCGAGAAAACGCCCGTGGGATTTGTCCTCAGTCTCGAAGGCGCGGATTCCATATTGTCGCCGGATCAGTTAACCCGGGCACAGGAACAAGGGCTGAGCGCCATTGGACCGGCGCACTACGGACCCGGGATTTACGCCAATGGCACCGACGCGAACGGCGGCTTCAACGCCCGGGGCCGGGAGCTCTTGAAGGAAATGAACCGGCTCGGGTTGATACTGGATGTGACGCATCTGTGCGATGAGTGCTTCTGGGAGGCGCTCGATTTATTTCCGGGCCCGGTGTGGGCGAGCCACCAGAATTGCCGGCGCCTCGTGCCGCACGTCCGCCAGTTCAGCGACGACCAGCTCCGAGCGCTCATCGCACGCGGCGCGGTGATCGGGGCGGCCTTGGACGCCTGGATGCTGGTGCCCGGTTGGGTCCGAGGAAAGACCACGCCGCTCGCCGCCAAACTCACGCTGGAACATTTTGTGGATCACCTCGACCACGTCTGCCAACTCGCGGGCAACGCGCGGCACGCGGGCATTGGCTCGGACCTTGACGGCGCGTTTGGTTGCGAGCAGACGCCGACCGATCTCAATACCATCGCCGACCTCTCCAAACTCCCGGAACTGCTGGCGGCCCGCGGATATACGGTGGCCGATGTGAATGGCATTATGCACGGAAACTTCATCACCTTTTTGCAACAACAATGGAAATAATTTGCAAAGCTATCCCACGTAACACCGGGGCCGGTCGCCCCGGGTCCCCGGGACCGGGCCAACCTCACAACGCATTGGGCCTGTGGCTGGCGTTTCAATTGTTGGCCGGGGCCGCGATGGCGACCGAACCCGCCCGCCCGACGGACGATTCACCGGCGCCGGGGGCCGCCGCCAGCAACCGGTCGGTCACCGCCCAACCGGTCCCGCCCACCGAGTTACAACCGCGCGTTGACCGCGGCCGGGATCTCTTCGTTCGCAATTGCTTTGTTTGCCACCAGTTCAATGGCCAGGGAATCTCCGGCGTCTTTCCGCCGCTCGCCCAGTCGGATTTCCTCACCGGAAATCTGGAACGCGCGATCAAGGCAGTGGTCGAAGGGCTGTCGGGAAACATTGTGGTGCTGGGGAAAAAATATAACGGCGCCATGCCGCCCCTGGCGCTAAACGATGAAGAAGTCGCGGATGTTTTCACGTACGTCCTGAACAACTGGGGTAACGCCGGAGGATCCATTACCGCGGCGGACGTCAAAACGATTCGCTCCCGGAGTGCGTTCCCGACTTTTGCGAAATTGCAGCAAGCCAGCACCTACCCGCCCCTACCCAGTCCACCGGAAGGATTCACGCTGCGCGAAGTGGTGCGCCTGCCGCAACGCGGCGTCCGCCTCACCAGCGACGGCGCGGGCCAGGTGCTTTACGTCCTGACCGAAGATGGCGATGTCTTTCGCGTGGAAACCGAATCGGGACAAACCCGCCAACTCCTGTGGGCGAAGTCCTACCTGGTCACCCGCGGCAAACCGGTCGGCGGGCTGACTTTCAAAACCGTGGGCATGGCGATGGATCATCAAAAGCGACTCTATATCGTCGGCAACCAGCAGGACGGCGCCACGTCCCCCGTGCAGAATCATGTGACGGTCTACCGTTCCACGACCTTCGCCAACGGTGACCCGGTGGAGCCCAAGCCCTGGTTCTGGACCAATTATCCCGGCAGCCCCGCCTACATTCACGCGGCCGAACATATCGCCTTTGGCCCGGATGGATTTCTTTATGTGGGGAACGGGGCCCGCACCGACGCCGGCCAGACCGGCACGGACGCGACTTGGTACGGGGGCGGCGAAACGCCCATCACGGCCTGTATCTGGCGGCTCGATCCGAAAGTGGAAAACCCGCCGATCGAGATTTTTGCCCGCGGGGTACGCAACGCCTATGGCTTCTGCTGGAATTCCCAGGGCGAGATGATTGCGACCGAAAACGGCCCCGACGCCGATCCCGAAGAGGAACTCAATCTGATTGAACGCGGCAAGCATTACGGCTTCCCGTACACTTTTGCCAATTGGAAGAAAAAGGCCTACCCCCACACGCCCGACCCGCCGGCGGGCCTGGAGTTCACATCCCCCATCCCAAACGTGGGCCCGGACGGTGGCTTCAACGGCCAACCGATTTATTCCTTTGACCCGCATTCCTGCCCGGGCGGTATTGTCTACTTGGGGGATGATTTTCCAGAAAACTACCGTGGCACCTTCCTCCTGACGCGGTTTGGGAATTTCATTCGTTCCGTCAAAGAAAATTCCGGCTTCGACGTCCTCCAGGCGAAGCTCCGCCGAAATGCGGCCGGAAAATACGAAGCCGAAGTCCACACCGTACTGGCCCCGCTCGGCCGACCCATCGATGTTCACGTCAGCGGCCCCGGCAAGATCTACATTTGCGAATATTCACGACCCACGAATAGCGCGGGGTCTTACGCCCTGCCCGGCCGCATCCTGGAACTGGCCGTCAAACCCCGGTGAGCGGCCGCCGCAAAGGGTGACTCGGGTGACCGATCGGGGACCGTCCCGACTCATCCTCCCAGAAACGCTTTTCGCCGGCGCGGGGTGTGAGGCGACTTGAAACTGGGAAGTTCGGCGCCGGCTGACTTCGCGGGCCGGCGGCCGGCCGCGGTTGGAGATGTTCAACCACCTTCGTCCGCTCCCCGAGCGGGCGCCGAACTCCGCCAGCGGGCTAATTCTTCCCGCACCCGTTCCACCGGCAATCCCACCACATTGCTGTACGAGCCGGAGATTTCCTCGATGATGAGTTCGCCGTGTTCCTGGATCGCGTACCCGCCCGCTTTGTCGAGCGGATCCATTTGTGAAAGATAATGGCGCACCTGCGCTGCCGGGAGGGGACGAAACCGCACCGCGGTACTGACGGCGAAAATCCGTTCGTGATGAGCGCGCAGGTGCATCAGGCTCACACCGGTGATGACGTGGTGCGTCCGCCCTTGCAACCGTGTAATCATCTCCTGGGCTTCCGCCCGGTTGGCGGGTTTGCCGAAAATTTCGCGGGCGAGAAAGACCAAGGTGTCCGCTCCGAGAACGAGCGCGTCCGGAAACCGCTGGGCGACGGCCCGCGCCTTGCGATGAGCGTTGAGCTGACACAATTCGTGGGGCGAAAGATGATCATCCGCGATTTCGGCCGCCCCGCTCGGGACCACTTCGAACGCGGTCACGATTTGCCGTAATAATTCCACGCGCCGCGGCGACGCGGAAGCCAGGATGAGGGTGGGCAGTTTCATAGCGGCAGCGACGACGGCAGTCTAGGGACAGGCCCGGGGGAAAA
>JANXWY010000469.1 GCA_025350905.1 Verrucomicrobiota bacterium | reverse complement strand
GCCCCGTGATCGAGTGATTGCCAGAGAAAGGCCCGACCACTGACGGTGACGCTGCGATTTCCGACCGCGAACAGGGCCCCATCGGGCGCGGCGGTCAGGTCCCCCGCGTAGCCGCCGATGGAGCCGACCGTCTGCCAGGTCGCGCCGTGATCGCTGCTCCGACTGACGTCAGTGATGGCGCTGGTGGTCGTGTAGTCGAGTGCAAGGCTGATGAAGTTTCCGTCCGGGTCAGCAACGATGTCGCGCCCGGCGGCCGGCGTGGCGTTATCCACCGTTTGCCAGGTTTGGGCGAAGGTGGACGTGAGCGGCACGAATAACAAAGCCATGCCGAGAATGACTGGGAGGTTTGATTTTTTCATATTGTTTGCGGAATGAGGTTTTGGGGGGATGGTTTGTTTTCGGTTTCCGCCGGTTACAAGGGGTTAAACCAGCGGGGGAAAGCCGACCTTAAAAGTAGGTAGCAAGGTCGCTTGAATGACTTGGCCGTGATCTGTGGATAATAATTCATCTGAACAGGGACTAATTCGCAGCGCAGGCGGAAATCTTTCAGGAAAAATGCGAGCTTCGAGATGAACACGGAAAGAGGGCTGCACAACGGCGTAGATACCCAAGGCTCGCGTTGGAGTTATGGGCTGCGGCGGAAAGCGGAGCGCCACGCCGTTTTGGCTGCGAACGCGTTGTTGTTTGGCGTAAGTCGGGCAACGGTGAAGCGAAAGCGCCGGCGCCGCTGCGCTCTGCCGGCGCACTCCAAGCCTACGGCGTTACTCGAACAATTCCGGCGCGCGGGTGCGGAGCGAGCGGTACAGTTCCGCCATTTCTTCCGCTTTGAGGGGAAGCAGTGTTCCACCGGCGCTGAGCCGCCGACTGGCCAGGAGCTTCGCGTAATCGGCGATCACGTCAGCACGCAGACGGGTCTCGACAAGATCCCAAGCTTGCAGCAGGTTGGGACTGCTGAGTGTGACAAGCCGATGGTTGCGGGTGACAGCAGCAGGGAGAATTCGACCTTTATGTCGCACGAAGGGAGTCACAGGCTCTGCAGTTGTGGCATCCCAAACTCGGGCATTGTTGCCGTGGTCCGAGGCGGTGACGAACCGATCGTCCGCACTCCGGCAGACAAATCGAATCGAATCTTTCATGTTCATCGGCTGCAGCAGCAGTTCGCCCGCAGAGGTGTCCCAAGCCTTCACCCAAACATCCACACCAGCGGTGAAGAGCCGTCTGCCATCGGAACTGAAATCCAACGTAAGCAGATCGCCAACGTGTTTAAAGGGTGGAGTCAGCGGCTTACCAGTCGCCAGATCGAAGACGATGCCGAACTGGCCGCCGACTGCGGCGAATCTCGTGACTTGCTCATCGTAAGCCACGCGGGAAACGTCGAAGCCTGGATGTGGAAAAATCTGAAGTGTTTGTTGTGACGCAATGTCCATTAGTTCCAGCTGCTCGTCTCCCCGAACAACCAGCGCACGCTTAGCATCAGGCAGGAACTCATACACAAAGGCACGGCCTTCCGGCAGGGAAATAGCCTGCTCCAATATCCCGTCGGAAGTTTTCCAAATCCGTATCTTGCGGTCGGAGCTGCTGCAAGTGAGGAATCGCGTCTCGTCTGGGCTGAAGATTGGCGGACAAATCTGATTCGGAATGGGCAGAGTGATGTGTTTCAACAAATTGGATTCTGCCTGCCAGATCTCCAGATTGGGATATGTGCGGCGGCTGTAACCGGCCCAAGAGTGGCCTTGTGGACCCGCGAAGAAAGTATACGGAAGGGCATTAGTGTGGGCAGGATTTAGTCGATGAACTTCATTAAGACTTTCGGAATCCACGAGGCGGATGCTTCCATCCTTGAGTCCGACAACCAGCGGACCTGGGTTGCGCCCCCAGCTCTCGTGGATTCCAAAATCCTCGTTCACGTCGGCGTCGAAACGGAGAGTCAACGTCTTCGTGGCATGGGCGAGATTCCAAAACCTGACGGTCCCGTCGTCGCTGGTGGTGAGCAACCGCGAACCGTCCGGGCTGAAGTGGACGGATTCGACCCAACCGGCATGACGAATAAACTGGGTTAACGGTTCGCCGCTCTCCATGCTCCAGACGCGTGCCGTGCCTTTTCCATTGCCAATGGCGAGCAAACGTCCGTCACGGCTAAAGGCCCAGCAACGGGCGTCGCCGCCCCCTCCGCCGGTTATGAGCGGCGAGAATTTTTCCTCGTGCGTTTCGGCATCCAAAACGCGCACCGGGCCCGGATAGTCGCCCGTAATGAGGGTCTTGCCGCTGTGCTCGTCGAAAGTCAGCATGAAAACCAGTTTCGTTTCCTGGATTGGTGGCCCAACACTTCGTCCCGTCTGCACATCCCAGTTTTGTACGACGCAATTCGTATCACTCGAGTTTCCGACGTCCGCATAAGGCGAGATGGTGGCGGTGGCCAAGCGGCTGCCATTTGGACTGAAGGCGACACGAAGCACGGAAGCATCGTGCTGAAGAGGCAGTCCCACTGGCTCGCCAGAAGGCAGTCGCCAGAGCCGGGCGGTCTTGTCCTTGCTGGCCGAAGCCAGCAAGCTGCTGTCGGCACTGAACGTGAGCATCTGAATCTCATCCGTGTGCCCTTTAAGCTCGGCGACGAGATGGCCGTCGTTTGCATCCAGCACTCGAATGACGTTGTTGGAAAAGCTCGCCGCCAGCCAGCGATCGTCAGGGCTGAAGGCGGAATAAAACAGATTGGACGACATTCCCGGAATGACCTGCGCCGCCGGGAAAATCTCATTTCCGGATTGTGCGTCGAGCACTGCCACTTGGGCTGGGCGAATGAACTGCGGAGTTATGCGGACATTGCCCTGAAGCGGTGACGAACTCAGCAGCAACCGCCGACCGTCACGAGTGAACCGAATCTGCGAGATCACACCGGGTAATTTGGGCGGCTGGCAGATGGTCCGTCTTGACTCGATGTCCAAGACGCGCACTTGGCCTTTATACGTGGCGATGACCGCCGATTTCCCGTCTGGACTGAATCCACTCGCTCGGACGTTCTCACCCTCTGACTCGACTTCGAGCAGATGTGGCATTTGATCGAGAACTTGCTGGATCCGGATGCGGTGAATGGCTTCCTCGGCCGGTTTGTTGGTCACCAATGGCAGCGCCTCCGCGAACCAGAGCAACGCACCGGAAAGGTCGTCTTCGTCCATCAGCCGGACGCCGTTGGCGATGCGCAGCCGGACGAGTTGTTCGCGGTTCTGGTCAGCAAGTTTTGTTTTCTCTTCCGCCAGTTGAGATTTCTCGGTAGCGAGGTTACGGACGATACCTGTTTGCCGCGCCTGCCAGAGATAGAGGGCCGCTGCAAGGGCAGCAATGACAGTTACAGCCGCACCGGCGCGCTGGACGAAGCGGAGTCGGCGCTCCAGTCCGCGCAGCCGCACCACCGAGCGTCCACTCTCCAACAACGCCAGATCGGCATGCATTTCGGCGGCGGTCTGGTAACGCTCCTTGGGATCCCGATGGCAGGCCTTGAGCAGGACTTCGTTCAGTTCGGAGAGTTCGGCGCGATCGGGCAAGGTGACGATGTTCGTCGGCAGTTCGGGGAACTGGTGACGGTCGTGGCCAGTACTGAGTTCGTAAAGCACTTTGCCTAGGCTGTAGATGTCGGCCTGGCGTGTGCCCGGTCCTTCCGGCGGGATAAAGCCCTCCGTGCCCACGAAAGAGATCGTGGCTTCCGCGCGAGCTACCAGACCGATGTCTGCCAGTTTGGGAATGCCGTTCACGAAGACGATGTTCGAGGGCTTGATGTCGCGATGGACAAGGCCGTGCTTGTGCAGGTGTTCGAGCGCCGTGGTCAGCGCGAGGCCGATGCGCAAACATTCGGTGGCGGGCAGCCGACCCCGCAAATGAAGTTCGGTGCGGAGATTGCGCGGCGTGTAGGTGTCGGGATTCAGTGTTTCGGCGGGACGCTTTTCGGAGGGCCGAGTTCCACGAGGCCCTGACTCCAACTCCGGCGATAGAGATTGGAGACTCGCAGCGCTCGTCCCTCCGGAAGCGAAGGCGCCACTCATGTCGTCCGCCAGTTCCATGATGTAATAGAAACCATCCTCGGCCCGCCCGACGTGGAGAATGTTGAGCTGGCTTTCATGGGTGCGCGAGATGGGTTCGAAGCGCTGGATGCCGGCCAGCTCGCGCTCGAAGGGCCGGTCGTCATCGAACGAACTGCGGCGAATGAACTTCACGGCGCGCCAGGTGCCGAGCGTGTTGTGGGCGAGCCAGACTTCGCCATAAGCCCCGCGGCCCACGCGGCGAATCAGCGTGTGATCGGGAACCGGGAACGGCGGCGCTTCACCGGGCGCGCCGATCGAGGCGGGCGTGGCCCCCGAGGGAGTCGGAATCGCCGCGGGTGGATCGGGTTCGGGCATATTGATCAGAGCGTGGATTGGCCGGGAATTCGCCGCGACACTACCAAACCGCCGCGGCGCAGATCGAGTTGAATTTCGCGGAGCAGGTCATGGCCCGCGCAGGCGGAAGAAACCAGCGGTGTTGGTCATGCCGACCGTGATTACCTTCTGGCCGTTGATTTCAATTAGCGGTGTCGGGAAATCCTGCCAATCGCCGCCATTGGAGAGCGTGTTGGCGGATTGGAGAACGAAGCCGGTGGCGGAAGCAGGCCAGGTCAAAATAACATTTGCTTCGGAACGCACGATGGTCAGTTGCGGCAGCGGCAGCGAAAGGCTGAATACCGTGCCATCGCCCGAAGCGCCACCACGGCTCGCCGCACCATAAAGCGTATTGCCCGATAAAATCACGCCGGCATATGGAAAACCTCCGTCGCTTTGAGCGGTGAAGTTACGCAGAGTTGTAAAACTCGTGCCATCGGTGTTGACGGCGAACACCGTACCACTGCCCGAACTTCCGCCCAGCAATGCCGTCCCATACAGAGTGTTTCCTGACAACACCAAACTGCCCTCCGGGTAGGCTCCGCCGCTGTTGAGGTAAGCACCAGTATAACTCGTCGTGTAATACAGGGTCCTAAAGCTCGTGCCGTCAGTATTGACCTTGAACACCGTACCAACATCCGAACTGCCGCCATAGTCAGTGGTCCCATACAAGGTGCCGCCAGATAAAACCAATGTGGCAAGCGGGCCGGCTCCGTCGGTGCCAGCGAAATTATGCAAAGTTTTAAAACCCGTTCCATCCGTATTGACCGTGAACACTGTGCCTCTTCCCGAACTGCCGCCACCTGTGGCCGCCCCATAGAGGTTGTTACTCGACGCAATCAAACCAGCATACGGACGGGTTCCGTCGCTATTCCCGCCGGCAACCCCATCCTCCGCGGTAAAATCATGCAACGTCCTAAAATCCGATCCATCGGTGTTGACGGCAAACACCGTGCCCCAGTCAAAACTGCCGCCATGCACTGTCGTCCCATACAGGGTGTTGCCCGATAAAGCCAATCCGGCATACGGATTAGCCCCGTCACTTCCAGAGAAAACGTAAAGCGTCGTAAAACCCGAACCATCGGTATTGACGGCAAACACCGTACCTACTGTGGAACTGCGACCGTTCACTATCGTTCCCTGCGTCGTCCCGTACAGGGTATTGTCTGATAACACTAAACGGGCAGCCGGATAAGCTCCGTCGCTGCTCCCCGTGAAATCATACAAGGTTGTGAAACCCGAGCCATTGGTGTTGATGGCGAACACCGTGCCTTTAGCCGAAGTGCCGCCGGCTTCTGTCGTTCCGTAAAGGGTGTTGCCCGACAATATCAATGCAGCATGCGGATAATTTCCCTCGCGGCCCGTGAAACTATGCAGGGTTGTGAGGGTCTGGGCCATCACCTGTCCAGCCAGCATCAAGCCGAGACCGACGAGCAACGCGAGCAGGCGGAACAGGGTTGCAATGGATGTTTTCATAGGTTGATTCTACTATGTTTGAGGTGCCGGAGCGTAATGTTGGTGAGGTTGAGGGCTATTTGGTGTTCTAATTTTTATGAAAGTAACACCGGTTTTCCAACCGGCGTTCCATTCAAGGCGCGGCCAGCCGGCGGATGAGGGCGGTGTAGGTGCTCGCGCTAGTACCCGTCGAGCCGATGACACAGACATTCCCCAACGCATCGCTTCCCACGCCCCACGCCTGCGCCGCAGTGGCGCCGGCGGGAAGGAACGAATCGGTCGTCACCCACGTCGCGCCGCCGTCCGTGCTGCCGCGTACGAGCCAGCTAGTCGGACTCGTGGTGTTCCAGCCAGCGATAAAGACCCGGCCGAATTTGTCCACAGTGATCGGAGCGTTGCCGGGCCAGCCGTTGGCGACATAGTCCATATTCGCCCAAGTGACGCCACTGTTCGCGCTCTTACGCACTTGCCAGCCATACTCGGTCGTTGTGGTAACCACCGGCACCAACTTTTTCTTCACGACCGTCCAATTGGTGACGCTGGTGCTCTTCGCCGTGCGTAGAACGGCATAAACAGAACCGTCTATCCCAGCGGCCAAACCCGAATAGCCGCCGTTTGCAATACCCGAAGCGTAACTGTCCACCGTTGTCCACGTTGCTCCGCCGTCGGCACTGCGACGCACCGTCCAACCCCCGCCACCAACGAGAACGTCATCGGGCTGCCCGGCCACTCCCGGACGAACGACGACTGACTGGGGCTGCCCGGCTGATTGAACGTCCACCGTGGACCAAGTAACACCGCCCACAGTTCGGTCCCCTTTTCGCACAACCCACTGGCTGCCGCCCAAGAGATAACCGCAAAGGTATATCGAACTGGAATTACCGGCGGCCACATCGAGGCACATGAACGTCCCCGTCTGTCCGGCCCAAGGATTGATCTCAGTCCAGGTCGCCCCGTGATCGAGCGATTGCCAGAGAAAGGCCCGACCACTGACGGTGACGCTGCGATTTCCGACCGCGAACAGGGCCCCATCGGGCGCGGCGGTCAGGTCCCCCGCGTAGCCGGCAATCGAACCGACCGTCTGCCAGTTCGTGCCGTGGTCGATGCTCCGCACAACGGCGGTGATGGCGTTGGTGGTGGTGTAGTCGAGATCAAGGCCGATGAAGTTGCCGTCCGGGTCGGCGACGATGTCGCGGCCGGCGGCCGGCGTGGCGTTATCCACGGTTTGCCAGGTGGATTGGGCGAAGGTGGGGGTGAACGGCGCGAGCAACAGGGCTGCACTGAGGGTGAACAGGTGGTTTGTTTTCATAATGATTGCGGGATGAGTTTTGAGTGATGGTTTGTTTCTGCTGGTGACTTATTCGCAGCGGAGGGGAGAATCTTTCAGGAAAAATTCTGAATTACTGGAGGGCCGAGTTCCATGAGGCCCTGACTGCTTCGCGAAGGCGATTGATTTGGGGAGTTGTTTAACTCGTCCTACCGGGGTGGAGAATATGGGGACTCTCTGAGCTCGTCCCTCCGATGGTCACTCGAACAACTGCGGCGCGCGGATGCGCAAAGAACGGCAGAGCGCGGCCAGTTCAGCGCTAGGAATCGGCTGTATCACACCCGCAGCGTTGAGGCGGCGGCCCGCCAGCAACCGTGAGTAGTCGGCGATGATGCCAGCCGGCAGACTATTCGGCTTAAGATTCCACAAGCGGATGGTGTCTCCGCTGACGACAATAAGCCGACCACCCGGTGTGACGCGCACAATCCAGAGATCACCGTCCTGTTGCCACCGCGGAGTGAGGACCTCTGCGGTCGTGGCGTCCCAGAGCCGCACGTGCCGGTCAAGCCCCCACTCCACGACAAACCGCCCATCGTGGCTAAAATGGGCCTGCCGGGAATAGGCCGACCACATAGGCGGCAACAGAAGCGCGCCACTGGTCGCATCCCAAATCATGGCAAAATCCGCCAGTCCGGCACTGATTACCCGCTGACCGTCTTGGCTCCAACTCAACGAAGTCTGAGGACAACCTGGTTTGAAACGAGGCGTCAATGGCTTGCCAGAGACTGCGTCCAAGATACTGCCCCACCGACCACCAACAATAGCCAGTCGTTTGCTGTCGGGACTGAACGCGAAATTGGAAATCCCCTCTTCATCGCGGATGATTGCGCCTACAGGTTGGGCAGTTTCAAGATCTACCAGCCGAAGATCACGAGGCCTTTCACCAGGTCGGCCAAGCGCCAAAGCGACCGTTCGAGCATCGGGCGAAACGTCGGCAAGGATTGGATTTCGGTCAGGCAGTGATATCTCGCGCGCCAAAGTACCGTCCGCGGTGTTCCACGATCGGATGCTTCCCTCATTATCCACAGTAATCAGTTGCGATCCCGTTGGGTCAAAGGTAACGATGAACGCGGCTCGGGGGTGTGGAAGGTCAAGGTGGCTGATTTGGTCATTTTGCTGTCGCCACATCCTGACCGAATGTGAATTGTCATTTCCTTCAGATGTAGCGAGCGTGGCAGCCCATTGACGACCTGACCGATCAAAGGCCAGTGATCGCAATGGATTACGGTCTTGCCGCGCCGGCATCCGCTGCGGTTCTTCATGCAATGTTGCCAGATTGACCCGCCGAATCGACCCATCTCGTAATGCAGCCAGAAGTTGCTCGCCGTCCTCGCTCAAAGTGGCGCCGACAATCGGAGACTCCAATCGCATTGATGGTTCCTGGTCTGCCTGCAAACCAAGGTCCCAAACCTTTACGCAACCATCGGCCCCGCTCGTAAGCAGGCGGTTGCCGTCCGGGCTAAACTCCACGACCTCGGCCCAGCCATTATGGCGAAGGGGTGGAAGTAGAAGTTCTCCTGTCTTGAGACTCCAGACATAAACATCGTTGTCAGCGCTGCCAATAGCGAGTCGAGTTCCATCCGGACTAAGAGACCATCCGTGGACCTCGGAGCTGCGTGTTGGCAACGCAGGCAGGATTTCGGTTTGTGTATCTGGGTCCCAAACCCGGAGCCTAAGTTTCGAATCGGTGGTGAATAAACGGTGTCCGTCGCTCGTATCGAACCAGAGCCCGGTTGCTGCCCCTTTCTCTTTCAGTGGTGTTCCAATCAACTCCCCGCTTCTTGGATCCCAGACACAGATCTGACCTACATCATCCCCGGCAACAGGTCTGGCTACCGTTACGACACGACGACCGTCTGGACTTATGACTGCGCGCCAGATCACTCCTTCATGTCGTAGCGGTGGACCCTCCAGTTCGCCCGATGGGATGCGCCAGGTGCGTGCCGTGAAATCGTCGCTGGCAGTCAGAAGCCGGGAGCTGTCCGTGCTAAAAGCAAGCGAGGTGATAACGTTGGTGTGACCGACCAGTTCTTTGACCAGTCGCCCGGTCGAGGCTTCGAACAATTGAATTGTGAAATTGGATCGCGCGACCGCCAGCCACTGGTCGTCCCTGCTGTAAGCCGTCTTTATTACGTTGGTTATCCGCTCAAAGATCGGCACACCTGTGGACGCATTCAACACCAATGCGAATCCTTTGTCGTCTTTCATGATCGCCCGACCAGTATCGGATGTAGAGCGTACTACAAGACGGCGCCCGTCCCGGCTGAAGCGCAGACTTCGGATACCATTCCCCAATAGGAGCGGCGGAAAGACCGGCTGGGCGGTCTGTGCATCCCAGACACGGAGCTCGCCGTCTCGCGATCCACTGGCGATATATCGGCCATCGGGACTGAATGTTCCTGCCTCGACACCTTCAGCGTGTGCCACCACCTGCAGCAATCGCGGCACCACCGACAGCACGGACTGGATCCGAATCCGATGGATCTCATCTTCAAGTGGAAGATGAGCCACATGAGGAAGCGCATCCGAAAACCAGAGCAGGGAGCCGGTCAAGTCAATCCCCGGCAGGAAGCGTGCGCCACTTTCCCCGCCGGATTCCTTGAACTTTATACGCGAGCCGCTCAGGTCTCCAGCATCCATCAGCCTGACACCGTTCGCGATGTCGAGCCGGACCAATTGTTCACGGTTTGCCTCCGCCAAGGATGATTTCTCGGCCGCTAAGAGTGTCTTCTCCTCCGCAATCTTCTGGTTTTGTTCAGCCAGTTCGCGGACCTGTCTCGTCTGCTGCGCCTGCCAGAAATAAAGGCCCGCCGCGAGACCAGCGATGACCGTGACCACCGCACCGGCGCGCTGGACAAAACGCAGTTGCCGCTCCAGTCCGCGCAGCCGCACGACCGATCGCCCACTCTCCAGCAACGCTAGGTCGGCGTGCATTTCGGCGGCCGTCTGGTAGCGCTCCTTGGGATCACTATGACAGGCTTTGAGCAGGACTTCGTTCAATTCGGATAGCTCGGCGCGGTCGGGCAGTTCGACGATGTTGGTCGGCAGCTCGGGGAATTGCTGGCGATCATGGCCGGTGCTGATTTCGTAGAGGACTTTTCCCAGGCTGTAGATGTCGGCCTGCCGGGTACCGGGGCCTTCGGGCGGCAGGAAGCCTTCCGTGCCCACGAACGAGATCGTGGCTTCCGCCCGGGCCACCAGCCCAATGTCCGCGAGTTTGGGAATGCCGTTCACGAAGACAATGTTCGAGGGCTTGATGTCGCGGTGGACAAGGCCGTGCTTGTGCAGGTGTCCCAGCGCCGTGGTAAGGGCCAGGCCGATGCGCAGACATTCGGCGGCGGGCAGCCGGCCCCGCAAATGAAGTTCGGTGCGCAGATTGCGCGGCGTGTAGGTGTCGGGATTCAGTGTTTCGGCGGGACGCTTTTCGGAGGGCCGAGTTCCACGAGGCCCTGACTCCAATTCCAACTCCGGCGATAGAGATTGGGGACTCGCAGCGCTCGTCCCTCCGGAAGCGAAGGCGCCACTCATGTCGTCCGCCAGTTCCATCACGTAGTAGAAACCATCGTCGGCCCGCCCGACGTGGAGGATGTTGAGCTGGCTCTCGTGACTGCGGGAGATCGGCTCGAAGCGCTGGATACCGGCCAGCTCGCGCTCGAAGGGTCGGTCGTCATCGAACGAACTGCGGCGAATGAACTTAACGGCGCGCCAGGTGCCGAGCGTGTTGTGGGCGAGCCAGACTTCGCCATAAGCCCCGCGGCCCACGCGGCGAATCAGCGTGTGATCGGGGACGGGGAACGGCGGCGCTTCACCGGGCGCGCCGTTCGAGGCCGGCGTGGCCCCCGAGGGAGTCTGAATCGCCGCGGGTGGATCGGGTTCGGGCATATTGATCAGAGCGTGGATTGGCCGGGAATTCGCCGCGACGCTACCAAACCGGCCCGGCGCAGATCGAGTTGAATTTCGCGGAGCAGGTCATGACGAAAGGCGGCGGGGTTCGCCCGCGGTGCGACGCGATACCGGCGCCAGGCAGGTCGAGGCGTGAACCAGGTGGCAATGGTGCTCCAGAGTTCCGAGCAAGCCTCCGGGAACTTTCGACCGCGTATCAGCGTGATGAACAAACGGCTTCCCGACATTGGCGCGTGAGCGTCTTGGAGTGCGCCAGTCCTCTGGCGCTGTCGCATTCCCACGACATCCAAAGCGGCAGAGGGCTGCCGCACTCCAAGACCTTGCGGAGGAAGCTGAGCCTCGGGCGATGAGTTGTTCACGATTTCACCTCGAGCTTCTCCACCTCTGCTTCGAGTCGCGCAACCTCTTTCTTAACCAACGCGCTGATGCGATGACGCGCCAGATAGACTTGCGCCGTGTTTACTTTGAGCAGCTTCGTCACCTCCCGCACTGGCAAGTCCTTGAGCACCGAGAGATCGAAGATTTGAAACTGCTTGGGCGTGACCTTCTCTTTGACGCGCTCAATGGCGGCATCCACCAGGTTCTTGCGCCACTCTTCGTCCCAGACGGAGTCGAGTTCGAGGCTGGCCGGATCCGGCACCCGCGCGATGGTGTCGGTGCGGGTGGTGTCGTCGGACGCAGCGACTGAACCGCTTTTCATTTTGGTGCGCCGCCGGAAATGATCAATGATGCGCCGGCGAGTGATGAGGCAGAGCCAGTTCTTGAAGGAACTCCGAGTGCGATCATAGCCATGTTCGCGCATTTGCTTCGCGACGGCCACGATGGTTTCCTGGACGACGTCCTGGGCCAGGGATGTTTCATCTGCCTAAGGCGAAGCGTTGGCGATGCCGTTCTTACGGCGAGACGCGCCAGACGGGAAGAACGGCGTGCCGAAGGATCGGCGCCGAAGCCTCCTGCCGGTCCCGAGCGACCGGATCTCCGCTA
>JANXWY010000437.1 GCA_025350905.1 Verrucomicrobiota bacterium | reverse complement strand
ACTTAAAGGCCGAAGTGGAGGCCTGGGAACAACGACGTAACGCGGCGGGATGCCAGATTCAATGGACTTTCACCCGCCAGGATGCCGACCAAAAGCTGGGGCGACATTATGTAACGTAACTATATTGTCACAATACTAGGACATTGGCCAGATATAGAAAACTGAAGCTTTCCGTATTCCGGTCATCCCGTTCCCGGATGTACGCCAACATAAAGGGAAAAGTCGCGCCCATGCACACGCACCAAGGCAAAATGGAAGCCGTCAGTACGAAAGCAGAAAGCGATAGGTAGCGGAACGAATCGGTCTGACCGCTTGCCAGCAACAGGTGTTCGCCGGCGGCAAATAGTTTCGGAACCGCAAACGCGCCCAGTCCGATCAACAGTTCGGCGCCCGCATAAAAATAAGCCGCCGAAAATCCTGACTTCCTTACCAGCATGGGAATCCAAGCCCCGCCCGCCCAGGATCCCACCGCGAGCCCCAGCATGAAAACCGACAGCACCACCGACATTACTGGCGTGATGATTCCAAAAGACGCAAATGCAATCCGCGTCCAGACCACTTGATAAACGAGGCTGGAAAAGCCGGATAAAAAGAAAAGGAAAAACAGCACCCGGCGGGTAAATTGATTCATGCGGCCTGCGTTTTACCCGGTCAGGCAAGTTTGGACAAGTTTCAATATCCGCTTGCACACCGAGGCTGTCCGCACCAGACGAGGCGGTTGACAATCGCGAGAAACGAAAATCGCTGCCGCACGAATGAAAATCGATCGAATCGTCCTTGGCGCGATTTTCTATTGTAACTATTAGAGTCACAGTTATTGGGTTCCATACCCAATTCTCGATCGCGGTTCATCTCCTGGCCGGACCGGCCTACCGTTGGGGCCAGGACACCCCGGTGGTGAAAATATTCATCTATCGATTCGCGCCGCAAGAATTCCGCATTGGTTTTAGGTTGTCTGCGCTATTAATCTCATCTCAGGCCGTGGAAAGAGCTGCTGGCCTCAGACCCGGAACAAATCGACGAAGCCCTGCGCCAGAAACTTGAATTCGGGCTTGCGGAAGCCCGCGTCCACCACGCCCTGTTCAATCGGCATTCACCTCACTGGTGCCTACAGGATCCCGACTGCAAGGCCCTCGCCGAAAAGGGCAAACCCCTGGGCCCATTGTTAACCCCCCTGTCCTCACCGTTGGGCAGCCGGCGACCTTGCTCAAATGGTACGGCCAACCGGTCGCCCGCAAGTGAGATTTCTCCCGCGGCTGCAAAGGCCAACCAGAACGGCTCTCCGTCTCGATCGAAATTGAAAAGTCGGTCCTCCAATTGGCCCCCGAGAATCCCAGTTGGGGTTATGATCGCATCGTCGGCGCTCAGGCCATTTCCTCGGGTTAAGCACGGATTCCCTGCGGATGAGTATTGAAACCTCACGCGGTCTGAGTATTCGCCGCGATATACCCGGGCTTCCTGAATTCGCAGCTGCGCGGCACCGCCAGCATGCTTTCTCGGATAGTAACGGGCGTGGCGGCCCTTTTGATGTTTGTCATCCTCAACCCACAAATGTCTGTGATGACGGGTGACCTGGTTGCAGGCAGACTAGACGAGTCGAGCTTTCGACGGGCGATTGTCTGGTTGGTCGGCACATTGCTAGCGCAGGTGCTATTGATTCCGGCGGCCAGTTTAATCGTCTTTGTCGCTGAGAAACTATGATAGGGCCGCCGGCTAAATCGCCAAACACCATTCACAATTCCGGAAGACATCGACTCCGGAATCCGCGCCGAGCTCATCGAGCATTCGACTTCTGCCCTCCCGACGGTGGCGCTCAGAACGCGCGGGTGATTTCGGCAACCAATCGCTTTTCAGTTCGTGCTCCTGCTCATGCCCACCATTTGCCGGTTTCTTTTTTCCACGAGTCAACGGCCCTTTTTGCCGCCCCTCGCATTCACGCCCCCGGTGTCGTTTAATTCGAGTCAGCTCGATCCACGCAAGTCAGCCCATGCCACCACGGCCACTCACACTGAACACCATCAGCTAAAGCGCAGGCCCGGCTGACAATAGGCTGACGCATTGACGTCGGGCATCAATCTCGAAACAATGCGCTTATGCGTCCCGGTATTTTCCTGAAAAGGAGCGTCACGTTTGATCGGCTATTCATTTTCGCGCTGGCCGCCTTCCTAGTCGCTCCAGCTACGGTCACCGGCCAGCCAACGAACCGGGTCAGGAACACGAATCAATCCTTGGCCGAGGTTGAAATTGAAATGACAAACGCGTTTCAGCGCGTCGCCCAGATTGTGAATAAGCCGGTGAGGGCCTTTGCAAGAACACCCAATCTCCAGGTCTCCGTCTACAGTCCGGGCTGGTTTCACGATGGCGCCAGTAAACCCGAATTCAATACGGTGGACATCCGTCAAAGTCAGGAATTTCCTTATGCCAGCAATAAATATGTTACCTCTGATTTGAATCCCAACGTCGTATTTCTCGGTGCGGATCTGGAATTCAACGCGATGACAAAGTTTTTTTACACCAATCGCACCTTGCCAAAACGCAAACTCACCGAAGCTGAGATGGTCGAGATCAACCAACTATATCGCGTCCTCGGAAAATGCGAGCGAGCGATCCTGCCGATCCAGAAGCCCCCTCCAAGCCAGGAATTGAATGCTTCGGCGGAGAAAGAGGAAGTCGCGCCGGATCGCCCGCTGGCTGCCATCAGAGCGATCCCGCAAGAAAAGCGTATTCTTTATGGCGCCATCGCGGTCAGCATCCTGATTTCGTCGGTACTGATCGCCCGCCTATTCCGGAAAAAGGCGTGAGGCGATACGTCGATTGTGAAGCACTGATTTACAGCCGGTGGGCTTCAGTGCGTAACCCCTTGATGGCCGCGCCTGGCCAGCGCCGTGATCAAGCTGGGCCAGACATGGAAAGTGTATCGCGGTTTCGAAGACCGCGTGACCGGCAGACTGTTGTTCGTGCCGGACTCAGAGGAGGCAGTGTTCGCCTATGTGGGATTGCCTTACCGGCCACCGAAGGTGCCTGTCGTACGACGCTCCGGCAGGAGGATGTCCGGCGCTTTTGTTGAAGCGGTCCAAGACGATGAAAAATTGGCCCGAGAGCCAGGAGCTTCGGGCCGAGGATGGGCCTGCGGGAAGAGGTTAGGTGCTGGCTACTCCAGCAAGTTCTGCGCTCGGGGTTCACGAGCACGGCTATCTGTAGTCCAGCACGAAGCTACCGCATCAGATGATTGATCCCCTGCGCCGCGATGAATAGGCCGATTACTGTCATGAGGGTGCAGCTGGCGTAGGGCAGTTTGCGGACGAATTCGCCAAACCCTTTGAAGTGCTTGCTGGCGTGATGGACGGAAAAGGCAGCAAGAGAGCCGACCGTGACGAGGGTAAGGGCCAACCCCAAACTGAACGCCAGCACCAAGGCAAAGCCCAAGGTGAACTGTTTGACTTGGAGACAAATCAACAGTACGGCGAAGGCCGAGGGACACGGTAGCAATCCGCCTGTCAACCCAAACATGATCAGTTGACCGGTGGTCACTTGCTGATTGGCAAACCGTTTCTGGAATTCGGCCGTGTGTTCCCGCTCATGCTCATCTTGAAAATCGCCGGCATTGCCGTCGTTTGAATGGTGGGGGTGATCCTCCACGAATCGAGTGTTATAGGTGATGTTGGATCTTCGGAGGACCACTTGGAATTCGTGCGGTTCAGGAATGTCCGAAGTGGATTCGAGATAACCCTGTTTCAGGACAAACTCGAACAACTGCTTGCCACCGTCAGAACGGGCCGTTTCCAAATCGATTTTATCTGCCGCTGGCGGCATGAGTGGTTGAGTATTCTGGTCGTAGAAATAGAGCCGGAATCGTGGCGGGACGTCGGTTTCGAATACGCTGACTTCGATTTGCTCGTTGGCACTGGTCGGCAGTAACGATCCACCGTGTACTCCGCGCGGAATAGGGTCGTGGGTGTGACCATGGTCGGCGGCAGCGCTTTGCGCGCGCCGGGTGCGGGCGAACATCCAGGCCGCCATGCCGATCACAATCACCCCCGTGGCCACCTGGAAATAAGGTTCGGTGGTCTCAACGTCAAACCGCCCCGAATAATGCAGGCCGACGAAAGCCAGCACCCAAATAATGGCCGTATGTGAAACCGTGGCGGACACCCCGAGCAGCACCGCCTGCGTGACCGTGCCGCGAATGGCCACAATGAACGCCGCCATCATGGTCTTACTATGCCCCGGCTCGAGCCCGTGCAGTGCGCCCAGGAGGATTGCGGCGGGAATGAAAAGCCAGGCATTGCCGTGGGCAAGATAATCATTGAACGACATCACAGGTGGACTATACCCCTACCCCCTATACAGGAGCAAGGATTGAACTTTCGCTGGCTTCAGGTTATCGTGCGCCACGCATGAAATCGCACACCCATTCCCGCACTGAGCGCGACGCCCAAAAACTCCGGGTGCGCCGCATTGTCGGCCAGATGAACGCCATCGAGCGGATGCTGGAGGAGGATCGGGACTGCGCTGAAATTCTCATGCAGCTGGTGTCCGCACGAAAAGCCATTAAGTCGCTGGCGGAGACCTTGATTCATTCCCACATGCGGCACTGCATCGAACACGCCCACTCACCGGCGGAGGGGCGCAAGCATTTGCAGGAGCTGCTGGTCGTGCTGGAGCGCTACGTCGAATAATCCCCAAGTGTAAGTGGCGGTTGAAACGTGCGCTGGGTCAGGCGAGCCTCTCGACACACAAAACTTACCTGCTTCTTCCCAGCTACTCCTCTGCCAGGCTGACTTGCTCGCACAACTTGTACGAGATTTCTTTTGTAAGCCATCCCTCAAGCGTTCTCCGATGGGAGCTTTCATTTGGGGTTTATGGCTAACTGAATGCGAGGCTTCCCAGCGCGCAGAACCCGCAAGCTGAATCCTTTGCCATTCTCAAACGGTTCGACCTTCGCCTCCACCTCCAACACTGGATAGCGAATCGTGGCCAAGGCGTAATTCTTGTAGGTCTGCGCGAACAACTCCGTTTCCACGATGCCGGTCCAGTCGGCTAGGGACAGAAACTTCATCGGCTCGCCGGTGATCTGATGATGTGTGCGCTGCTCCACGACCAGGCCGCACGTGGTGACGGTTTCGCCGACGAATTCGCCAAGGCGATTCACGGGGCAATAGCTATCCCATGCCACGTCGGGAAATAATTCCAAGGGATGACCACTAACGGCATAACCGAACAGCTCGGTCTCAGCCTGCAACTTTTCCAGGCGCGTGAGTTCCGCGAGGGGAATCGACACGAGTTGTTCCAGTCCAGGCGGTGCAATGAGCCAGCCTTGGTCGGGTTCGGCATTGGACGAGTAGGTTTTGACGAGATGCTGCGCCTGCCAAAACTGGCGGGTGCGCGTGTTGCCAAACTCGTCAAAGGCCCCGGCTCGAATCATCGCCTCCAATTCCTCCGCGGCTGGCGCGACTCGGTGGAAGAAGTCAGCCAGTGAGGTGAACGCCCCGCGTTCTCGTGCCTGAACCAACGCGTCCGTCGTTTGGTTTGTCAGTCCTTTCACGCGCGTCACCGGCACGCGGATGGCATTGCCGTGGGGAACAAAGGCCGGTCCCGGTTCATTGACCGACGGCGGCAGGAAGTTCAACCCGAGGCGATGGGATTCGAGCACGTAAACCAGCGGGTGATAAAAGCCTTTGCCGTTGGTCAGCACCGCCGCCATGAATTCCGCCGGATAGTAGCGCTTCAGCCACGCGGATTGATAGGCCTCAACGCCATAGGCCGTGCTGTGGGCCTTACAGAAAGCGTAACCGGCAAAGCCTGTGACCAATCCCCAAACTTCAACCGTCTTCTCCGGTGATTGCTGCCGGGCCAGCGCGGAAGCAAAGAACTCGCCGCGAATTTCTTCAATGACGGCGTGCTTCTGTTTGTTCAGGGCGCGGCGCAAGACATCGGCGCGACCGGGCGGCAGGCCGGCAAACGCTTCGCAGATTTGCAGGATGTGCTCCTCGTAAACGACGAGGCCGTAGGTGCTGCGCAAACATTCTTCCAGCGAAGGGTGCGGGTAAGTGATCGACTCCATTCCCTGATAACGCCGGGTGAACGCTCCCTTTTTGCCTTCATTGGCCGCGCCCGGTCGGATGACGCTGACGATGGCGACCAGCCCGTCGATCTCGTTGACGTTGCACATGCGGCACAAGCTCGTCATGGCAGGCGACTCGATGTGATGAACCGCTCGCCCGTGTCCACTAGCAATCATCTCCCAGACTTTCGGATCACGCCACGGCTCGACTGCCTGCGGATCACCCAATAGCAATGTGCCGTCAGCTTTCTCTCGGGCCACGCAACGTTCCAGATCCACATCGATGCCGCGTGCATTCAATCTCGCTTTCGCATCGCGCATGACGGCCAGACCGCCTTGGGCAAGGATATCCATCTTGACGAGGCCGATGGGCTCGACCGAATCCATGTCAAAGTGCGTAGTCGCATAGCCCTTGTTCGCAATGAACGTCGGGGTGAGTTCGTGGAGTGGTTGCCGCGACAACACCAATCCGCACGGATGCATTTTGGGATACCGGGGCATGCCGTCCAAGAACTCCGCCATTTCAATGGCGGTCTTGTAGGGTTCCTCGTCGAGCGGCAGGCTGCGGGTTTCGGGACCTGCGCGCAGCAATTCGATCAATCCAGCCCCGCCTTTGGGCGCGGGTCCGTCCGGCACCCAGCCACCGCCAAAGCCCCAGGGGAAGTGTTCGGTGAACTTGCGCACGTCGCGCTCCGACACCCCGAGCACCTTCGCCACCTCCGCGAACGCGCTGCGGGCTTGAAACGTGGAGAAGCCACCCACCACCGCACAATGATCACGGCCGTATTTCTCGAAGATGATTTTCACCACCTCGTCTTTGACGTCGTGCGCGAAATCGATGTCGATATCCGGCAGTTTGTGCAACGCCATGCGGTCCTTGTTCAGGAATCGGCGGAAATACAGGTCGAAACGAATGGGGCAAACACCGCTGATGCCAAGGCAATAGCAGACCAGACTATCCGCCGCGCTACCGCGGGTGATCCAGTCGATGTTTTGCCGGCGACACTCCTGCAAAAAATCCCAGGTGATGAGAAAGTATTCCTCGTAGCCGACATCGTTGAGGATGCCGAGTTCTTCCATGGCTTGGGCGCGGTAGTTCTCAGCCCGCGGGCCGTAACGGTCGCGCAATCCCTGCAGCACGAGCTGGCGTAAGTATTCGCTGGGCTGCGAACCGTCCGGCGGCTTGTAGGCAGGAAACTGTGGTTTGCCAAATGGAAGTTCAAAGTTACAACGCTGCGCGATTTCATTCGTGAGTCGCAACCAATCAGGATGGTCCTTGCAGGCCGGAGCCATTTCCGCCGGTGAACGAAAGTGCAGCCGTCCGTTCGCTCGCTTCTCCGGATGCTCCTCCCGCAGCAAGGTGAGCGTGCGGATGCTTTGGACGATGTCGTATTTCTGACGGTCAGCGGGAACTGCATAGTGAATCGCCGGGCAGGCCACGGCCTGTGAATCCGCATTCGACGCGGTCACCATGCGGTAGAAGCTCCCCCGGAACAGCTCCGCCAATCGCTTATTCGAACTGACCGCGATCAATCCATCGGTGAAGCCTTCGAATTCACCGATCCGGTAAGGCCGGCGTTGCTGGTCAGCGACGGAAGCTTCATCCCCATTGCCATCCGTTCGTTCGGCATGCCGTGACAGCAACCGGCAGAGATTGGCGTATCCGCGCGCTGATTCCACATACAGGAGCAACGGCTTGTCATCGACGGATAATTCAACGCCGAGAATGGGTTTGATGCCCGCCTGTTGTGCGGCTTGGACGAATTCCACTGCTCCGTGGAGGTTGCCTGTGTCGGTCAGGGCCACGGCCGACATGCCATTCTGCTTTGCCAGGTTCACGACGGCTTGCGGTGAAAGCGTCGAGTCGAGAAAGGAATAATGGCTATGCACCCGCAGTGGGACGTAAGTCGTGACCACTGGCTTTACCAAGATGTTCAGGCGGCGGATCGGCGAATGGTTTGAACTCGCAGCGAGCGCTTCGGTGGGCGGGCTCAAAAGCCGGAAATCATGGCCCCGCAAAATGACCGACCGACCATGTATTTGACGGAGTTGATCGACAACGACCGCCAATCGGGATTGGGCATCGAGGCGTTGCATGGGAACTGTCAGTGGCAGGTCGCTCCGAAACCGACCGTCATACAGGTTCGACAGTTTCAATGCCACCAACCGGAGACTGACCCGGCGCTTCCACGCTTTCTTCAGCATCGCCTGCAGTCGGCCATAAATCTCTGTTTCCAGATCGGTGGGTTCCAATAGACTTTCGCCGACCTGATCCTCCGCCCGGTCGTTGTAGCGCACCGTCACAGTTAGCGTGCGGATTGTCCGTTGTTCGGCCCGAACTTTGGCAAAGAGATCGTCCGCCATCCGGCGCAGCGTGGCCGCAACGTATTCTTCGTCCGTCAGATCACCGGCAAAGGTTTCCTGCTGGCTGAAGGTTTTCTGCGGCTCGCGGGCCGGGATCAGCGGGCGTTCGTCAATTCCATGCGCGAACTGCCGGATCGTCACCGCCTGCCGCCCCAACACCAGTTCCAGCATTTCAATCGGGGTGGCGCCCACGTGAAGAATTTTGGCCAACCCTGCCGCATTTAATCGGGCGCTGGTCTTTGGCCCAATCCCCGGCAGCCAGCGGTTCGGTAGTGGTTGAATGAACTGCTTTTCATGTCCCGCCGGCACGCTTTCAAATGCTGCGGGCTTTTTTAATTTGGAAGCGATCTGGCTGATGAGTTTGTTCGAGGCGACCCCTTCGCTAACGGTGATTTTCAGGGACTGTCGGATCGCCTTGCTGATGATCAGCGCGATTTCGACGGCTGGCTTTTTGCGATTGGCCGTGAGATCGAAATAGCCTTCATCGATCGAGGTCCGCTCCACATCCGGGGTGAAGTCATAGGCGTAGGCAAACATCCCGTTGGAGAACTCTTCGTAAAGATCGTAGTGGCCCGGCACTACGATCAGATTGGGGCAAAGTTTGCGAGCCATCGCCGTCGGCATGGGTGTGTAGATGCCATACTTGCGGGCTTCGTAGGAGGCGGAGGCAACAATGCCCCGGGTCATGCCACCGACGGCAACAGGCTTACCCCGCAACCGTTTGTCGGCGGCTTGCTCCACCGACGCGAAGAAGGCGTCGGCATCCAGATGCACGATGGTCCGCGACATGGGGAGTCATCTGGGCTTCCATCGTTCCAATTCCCGCAGGGCATCAGCGGCAATCCACCGTGCGGCCTTTGAATCCTTTTTCTGAATGCGTTTGGCGATGCGGACGGCATCCCGGTTCAGAATTGGATTTCGCTTTCCAATCTGGCGCAACGCCCAGTTAACGCCCTTCTTTACGGTGTGCCGTTCGTCGGTGGATTCCTCCTGAACCCGGCCGAGATAGCTGCGAAAGACTTCGTTGCGGGCCGCTTTATCATGCACAGCCAGGGTGGCCATCATTGTAAACCCGGCACGCTTGACCAGTTCTTCCCGGCGGTGGCTCCAGGCAACCGCCAGTCCGTGGGCAAACGGGGTCTTGCGGAAAAGATGAATGCACACACCATCACAATCGGCCCAGCACTCGAAGTCCTTGGCCCAGGCATTGGCCTGCCGCCGCGTGACCCGGGCGGGCTCGGCGACGAATGCGGACAGAACGCGAGCTTCGAAGATTCCTGAAGCCCATAGCGCCTTCGCCAGTTCATGATCAAAGCCGGTCCGTTTGGCGATCGCCCGCAGTTGAACCACCGAGATGCCTAGCAGTTTCCTGCCGACAATGCCGAAGCGGGCCATGCCCGCCACATTTGTGGGAGCGGAGAGCCGTTGCAACTCGGCAAGGACGTTGGCGGCATGCGCAGACATGGCTTAGTCTCGGGCTTTTCGAATCAACGCCTTGAAGACTCCTTGAATCACCAACTCTTGCGCGGGGATGAGGTCGGGATATTTGGGGTTCTCCGCTTTCAGATACGGCTTACCGTTCTTCACGACATAGGTCTTGAGCGTGCGCTCGCCATCCACGAGTGCGGCCACGACCTGACCATGGCGAGGGTCCGGTCCCCGCTCCAATAGCACAACATCACCGTCGAGGATGTGCCGGCCGATCATGGAAACACCGCGCACGCGCACCGCGAACGTGTTCCGCGTCGGGGTGAAGCCAACGCTGCCAATATCCACCGAGACGCAGCCTTCAGCTTCCGCCTCACCCGGCTCTGGAATGCCCGCCGGGATAGCACCCAAGACGGGAATGTCCATGATGCGACTGCGCAACTTGGCCAATGGGGAGATAATCCGCAGGGACCGGGTTTTGCCGGAATCGGATTCCAGCCAACCTTTCTTCCGCATCAACCGGAAGTGGTTGGTCACCGCATTGACGCTGCGAAAACGGAAATGATCGGCAATTTCCTGGTACGTGGGTGCACTGCCGTGCTGCCGGCGATGGCTTTCGATGAAGTCGGCCAGCGCCCTTTGTTTGGTGGTCAGCGGTTGCATAGTGTGCGGCCATACACTATTCCTCTTTGCGGCCATGTCAACGCTCTTTGCCAAGAGTCCAAAACAGACCGTTGGACTTCCGTTGGCCGGGTCATTCGCGTTAACTTGCCTCGTGCCGGCATCCCAGACATTGCTGTTTCTCGATCCGCGACCGCTCGTCGAGCGGTTGGGTGCAGAGTTTTTCCGGCAACTGCCCGCGCGCCCTGGCGTCTACCTGATGCAGGACGCGGCCCAAGTGGTTCTCTACGTGGGAAAAGCCAAAAGCCTGCGACAACGGCTGAGCCATTATCGGGTGGCCAATCCCGACCGGATGGGGCGCCGCCATCTTCAATTGTTGCGCCAGGTGGTGCGGATTGAATTGCAGGAATGCGCGGATGAGATGGCGGCGCTCGCCCGGGAAGCTGAATTGTTGCGGGCGCTTAAGCCCAAGTTCAATCGGGCCGGGGTGTGGCCTGCCACACCTCGCTTTTTGGTCTGGCGCTGGACCGGCCAGACGCTGGAACTCTCCATCACCGAAACACCTGCTCTCGGCTGGCAGGGTTTCGGACCATTCGGCAGTGGCGTGGTCTATTTGCGCGCCGCCCTTGTGCGCCTGCTTTGGTACGCACTGAATCCGGTCTCGGGATCGACCACCATGCCGCACGGCTGGTTACATGGACGAATGGGGACGATCGCGACCCTTGCAGTCAATCAAAGTGGAGTGGATTTGGTTTTGCTGAAGTTGTTCGAAGGCGATACCGACGGGTTTGTCGCCTGGATCACGGAGCGGACAAATTCATTGGTCCACGCTTACGATTTGGAGATGCGGGATGCCGACCTGGAAACGGTGACCCATTTTATGCAGGCCAAGGCACGCCGCACCTCGCCTTTCGCAACACCCGACCAAAGTGCTGGAGCCACAAGAAAAGAACCCGAGGTGCTGCTCCCATTTCTGGGTGAGGACTGGTCGCAATCGTGAAAGTCCCGGCCGCAAAACCAGTTCACACGGTATCGGTGCGCGATTTGGTGGAGTTTGTCCTGCGGCAGGGTGATCTCGGCGGTGAGCGCGAGTTTGTTGGCTCTGACCGGGCACTCGCCGGCATCCGCGGCCACCAGAAAATCCAACGCTCCCGTCCGACCGGGTATCTGACCGAACTACCGTTTGAACACCGGGTGGAGGTGGATGAATTCACCCTGCAGATCCGGGGACGAATTGACGGTTTGCTCATTAACTCCGAACGCGTCTTGCTGGAAGAAATCAAAACCGTTTCGGGAACTTGGGATCACGAAGCCGATCCGCTGCACTGGGCACAGGCAAAATTCTACGGCTTCATGCAAGCGAGCGAGAATGCCCTGAAGGAACTCGCCATTCAACTCGTTTATCTGGAGTTGCCCGCCGGCAAAGTCACCGAGTTTCGTCAGACATTTTCATTCGCCGAACTGTCTGAGTTTTTTGCGGCCACCACTGGCGAATATGTGGCCTGGCTGCGGGAACGTCATCATTGGTGTCTTGCACGGGATGCCTCCATTGCTGCGCTCGCTTTTCCCTTCCCTGAGTATCGTCCGGGGCAACGTGAGCTGGCTGTGGCCGCCTATCGCGTGCTGGTCAATGGCGGCCGATTATTCCTCGCGGCTCCCACCGGCATCGGGAAAACCATCTCCACTTTGTTCCCGGCCGTCAAAGCGCTGGGGGCAGGAAAACTCGAACGCATCTATTATCTGACGGCCCGGACAGTCGGACGCGCCATTGCCGAGAAGGCGTTGGTTGATCTGCGCCGGGCGGGATTGAAGTTGCGCGCTGTGACACTCACGGCCAAGGAAAAAGTATGCGTTCGCGATGGTCATCCCTGTGATCCACTGACGTGTCCCTTGGCGCGTGGTTATTACGACCGTGTCAAACCCGCGATTCGGGAAGCCCTGGATCAGGAGGAAATCACCCGCGCCGTGCTCGAAGCCGTGGGCCAGCAACATCAGGTGTGCCCCTTCGAACTTTCGTTGGACGTGTCCGTCTGGGTGGACGCCGTCATCTGCGACTACAATTATGTTTTTGATCCGCAGGTTTATCTACGCCGTCACTTTGCCGAGGAAGGTGGCGCCTACGGTTTCCTCGTCGATGAAGCCCACAACCTGGTGGACCGGGCCCGCGACATGTTTTCGGCCGACATCGAGGGGCGAGAACTTCTGGACGTGAAGCGCGCCATCAAGAAGGCCGCCCCACGTTTCTCCAAAAGTCTGGCGCAATTGCACGCAGCGATGAGGAAACTGGGCAACGCCACCGAGCCACCCGAAGAAACAATCGAAGCCTCGGATCCTTCCTTTGAACTCAATTGGTTTCCCGTGAAGGCTGCGACGATCCGGCAAGTGGATAACGGTGTAAGCACGAGTCTTGAGTTTCCGGAGAGCCTAATCGAGCCACTGGAAACTGCGCTGGACGAGGCGGAGCGTTGGCTGGTCAAAAACCAGCGGGCCGAGTTTCGCGAAGCCCTCCTCGCGCTGTATTTCCGGCTGCATTCATTCCGGCGCACGGCCGAACTTTATGACGAGCGGTTCGTGACCCTCATCGAGCATGCCGCAGCAACAAAGGTGCGCCTGTTTTGTTTGGCTCCGTCCTTGTTGCTCCGGAAAGCGCTGGCCCGCGGCAAGGCAGCCATCTTCTTCTCCGCCACGCTCACGCCGATGGACTATTACCGCACCTTGCTGGGCGGCACACCCGAAGATCCCGCGCTCCAGTTGGCGTCACCATTCCCACCCGAGAATCTGGCGGTGCTGATCCACGATCGAATCCAAACCCATTTCAAAGGGCGGGCCGAATCGCTTGAGGATGTGGTGGCGTCAATCGGCACTTTGGTGCAAGGCCGCCGCGGCAACTACCTCGTTTATTTTCCCTCGTATCAATATCTCAACGATGTGCTCCGGGAATTTCAGGTCTCCCTTCCAACAGTCCCAGTGTTGGTCCAACGACCCGGCATGACCGAACCGGAACGCGATGCCTTCCTCGCCGCCTTTTCGGTCGAACCCGGCGACACCCTCGTTGGCTTCGCGGTGCTGGGCGGTATTTTCGGGGAAGGCATTGATTTGGTCGGCGAGCGATTGATCGGGGCAGTCATCGTCGGCGTGGGACTGCCGCAGCTTTGTGTCGAACGCAATCTGATCCGGGATTATTTCCAGCAACACAATGCGTCTGGATTTGAATATGCCTACACTTTTCCCGGCATGAACCGTGTGCTCCAGGCCATCGGGCGAGTCATCCGCTCGGAGTCCGACCAAGGCGTGGTGTTGCTGATTGATGCTCGGTTCAATGAAGTGCGTTATCGCCGACTGTTCCCGGCCTGGTGGCGTTACGTCCGGGTCCGGCACTTGTCCGGGCTCGAGCAAGCTGTCGGCAACTTTTGGAAACGGTGGCCATAAGGCCCCGATCCGATTGAGTTTTCGCCACCTACACCGGTGCCTATAATGAAGCGTGAATGTTGCACAACTGCAGGCAGAACTAACCGCCCTCGGCGTGGATTCTTCAGCCTATTCGCTAACCGGCGGCAGACCTCACGGACGCCTGGTTTTAGACCATGAACCTCGCGGACCTTGGGCCGTCTACTATTGCGAGCGCGGTCAGAAAATCGGGTATCAACCCTTTGACGCTGAAAGCGCCGCCTGCCAGTTCTTCTTAGGCGCCATGAAACAAGTCGTAGCTAATGGGACACACCGTTGATATGAAGGGCAACTCAGTGGCGACCGGAGTTTCACGCAGGAACTCCGCGACCACGACTTCGAGCAATGATGCTGGCGGCGTCCGCCGGCGTTGATTCGTGACCGCCTTTCGGCTCCGGCGCGCCGATGTGGAAGCCATCGCTGCCGGACACCGAAAAACTCAGTCGCCATAGCGCCGATTCAAACCCGCCTACCGACCGCATAGAAATTCGGTTTCAAACAACCGACGAGTTGTTTATTCCCTAAACACAAATCATCAAAATCCCTGAATCCTGTTCTTCCGTGCCGTGCGTTGGAAATGTGTTTGTGGATGTGTTTGTTTTTGCGCCCCACATTTCAGGAAGTTCGCCTTGTTAGTCGGAAGGGGGAAATCGCATAATACCCAACGAAAACGGCCCTGAAACGCTAGTCTCAGGGCCGTAAATTGGTTGCGGGGCTAGGATTTGAACCTAGCTGTTGGGTCTGTTCGTTGTTGTTCATAGTTCGCGGTGACTTTGTTTACCTGCGCGCCTTTGTAAGGAGAAAGCATTGTAAATGCAAGCGAAATCGCACAACTAGCCTCAAGAATGCGCAAGAATATGTTTGAGAAAGTTGGAGGGCACTCGGTGCTTGGGGGAATGTTTGGTGGCTCGTAACCAACCCGGAAGGTTGGGGAAGTTTGGGGGCGCTAGAATGCCTCGCGAAATCTAAGTCGACACCCCTGATCGACTCGCGATGATTTTGGATCGCCTGGCTTCGCTACGTGCTCAAGGCTGGGTTTCTATTCGCTTTCCGGGAATTTGGGCGGCGGTGCGCGTGCGCAGGCGGTAACGGCTCGAAGGTGTGCGGTTCAAGAACGGCTCTACGGCGGTCAAGGTGCGACCAAAAGATTCACGGCGAGCGGAGGCGGTAGAAGCGACAGGGATAACTCGACCACTGGGGATCACTGAAATAAATTGAGCCATTTGTGAGAGTGCTGCTTTGCAATGTCACCCAAATCGAGGCGGCGAGGTCTGAGGATGCTTCCACCACTACCGGGATGTTGGTTGTGCCGGTGATGTTGAATCCAAACTTATTCGTTTGCACGCCGAAGCTTGCATCGCCGGTCTGCATCTGAGGATTCCATAGCTTCGCCGCAATACCGCCAAACGTTGCTCCCCAGCCTGTGGTGCCCGGCAAGTAATAGGCGGTAGTCGCGGTGCCGTAAAACAATGAGGCACTAAAGCTGGGCGCATTACCACGGAAGTAAACGCCCTTCAGATTGGTGCAGTAAGAGAAGGCCCCGTTCCCGATGTTGGTCACGCTATAGGGGATAGTAAGACTGTTGAGGTTGGTGCATGATCCGAAAGCATAGTTCCCGATGCTGGTGACGCCGTCGGACATCGTGATTCTCGCCAGGCTTCTGCAGCCATTGAAAGCTTGGACTCCGATGCTTGGGACGCTTTTGGGGATCGTGACGCTTATTAGACTGGTGCAAAAATAAAAGGCAAAGTCTCCTAAGTTGGTGACGCCGCTGGGGATTGTTATGCTGGGCAGAGGGTTGCAGTTTGCGAACGCGTAATTTTCGATGCTGGCGACAATATTCGAGATAACGTAGGTTCCGACTTTGCCACCCGGATATTGGATAAGCGCCGTCTGGCTCCGGTTGAATAAAACTCCATCAACACTGCAATACGAAGGATTCAGGGCATCCGCAGTGATTGCGGCAAGGCTGGTGCAGCTGTCGAAGGCTTGCTCACCAATGCTGGTGACACTCTTGGAGATCGTAACGTTCGTCAGGCCGCTGCACAAATAGAACGCCCCGTACCCGATTTCGGTGACGCTGTCGGGGATCGTTAGGCTGGTCAAGTTCGTGCAGGAACGGAACGCATAGCCCTCAATGCTGGAGAGGCTGTCAGGGAAATGCACACTCCTCAGGCTCGTGCAGAGCCAGAACGCACCGTTCCGGATGCTGGTCACGCTGTTGCCGATTGTCAGATTGGTAAGGCTGTTGCAGTTCTGAAACGCGTTGGTTCCGATGTCGGTGACGCTGTTGGGGATTGTGATGTTTGTAATGCTCCAGTCGTAATAAAAGGCATAGTTCCCAATGCTTGTGACGCTGTTTCCGATGCTGACGCTGGCTAGACTGAGGCAGCCATCGAAGGCGTAATCTCCGATGCTGGTGACGCTGTCAGGGATAGTGAAGCTGATCAGGTTGCGGCAATCCCGGAAAGCGCTGTTTCCGATGTTTGTGAGGCCACTGCCAATCGTGAAATTGGTCAGTCTCCCGCAGCTTGCGAACGCTTGCAGCCCGATGGCGTTGACGCTGTCACCAATCGTCACGGTGGTCAGGTTTGAGCAGCTATAAAATCCGCCCAATTCAATACTGACCACGTTTCCGGAGATCGTCACACTGGTCAGCCTGAATTTGCCAGAGAACGCATAGCTTCCAATGCTGGTCACCGGCAGCCCATCAATTATGCTGGGGATGGAAACGGCACCACCAAGCCCGGTGTAATCTGTGATCGTGATTGTGCCATTATTGGTCGTGTAAGTGTATTGGGCTTGCACCGCACCGGGTCGCGCCAGCAACAGCAGCAGGGGAAATAGGGCTGCGACAGGAATTTGCTTTCGAGCCGCTGTCATGTGGCGAGACTGCGCTTGGGCGTTCCCCGGGTCAAGGTGGATTCGCGGGCGTCCGGCTTTGCCCCCTCAAGCCGGTCATTTTCGCCTCCTTCGATTCGCACAGAGTAAGCAGTTGGGCGGAGCGCGTACGCGATTTCTTACCCGCTTTGGCAATCAGACCAGCCAGCCAGATTGTCCAAGGAGGCGGCGAGCACAATTCTGTCTGAGCAGAATGGGGCAAAGCCAATTTCGTATCTGCTTTTGACAAAATTCGATCAGTCACCTGCCAACTGGGGTGCAAGCTCTCCGCATGAAATTAAATATTCTTGCGGGGATTGTGCTCGGAAGCGCGTCGCTCTACGCGGCCGTTTTGACCCCGCCAGTTATCAACCCTGCAAATGGGCACTTCTATTCCTTGCTCAGCTCAAATACGTGGTCGGGCGCACAGGCGGAGGCGGTCGCGCTGGGTGGCAACTTGACAACGATTGATAACGCGGCTGAGAACGACTGGGTCTTCGACACTTTCAGCGCTGGCCAACGCAACCTATGGATTGGGCTCAATGACGGTGATTTCAACGGCATTTACTCGTGGATAGATGGCACAGTGTTTTCTTACTCGAATTGGGATGCCGGACCGAGCCAGCAGCCAGATTTGGGCAACGATCACTGGGTATTCATCGCGCTAGGCGATCTTGGCCAAGGTCTAACCGCACGCAAATGGCATGACGTTGTGGATAACCCTGATTCACAGTTTCCATGGATTGGTCCAGTCTATGGCGTCGTTGAGCAGGTTGCCTCACCTTTCTGCTCGCCTCATCCTGCCGCTGCTACTGCCACGGTGGTCGGTGGCTTTGTCATCGGAGCGAAAATTACTGACGTCGGTTGTGGTTACACCAATGCCCCACTAGTCTTGATTCAAGGCGGCGCAGGATCGGGCGCGACTGCGACCGCCGTGCTCAGCAACGGAGTCGTGTCGACGATCGTCATCACCAGCGCCGGATGCTGTTACTCCACCAATCCTCCGCCAACGATTGCAATCGCTTCCCCGCCATTCACTCCGACAGTCGCCATTGCAGTTAGCCGAATCAAAGTGATGCAGCATGTGGTATTGGGTTGGAACTATGTCCTGGAGTCCTCCGCTGACCTATCGACCTGGATACCCACCGGGCCTCAATTCACCGCCCAAAGCGAGAACATCACCACCGAGTTCTTCGTGGATCAGGCGGCGCAATATTACCGTATCCGCCAAGTGCCGTGAGTTAAAACTGGTTGCTGCGCTGGTCGATTGCCGTCGCCCTAACCGTTGGACTTCTGCCCTTTTACGTCGCCCTGAGCGTTGACTTGCTGGCCGCCCGCGTTGGCAATGTTTATCTGCAATGCGGGTGTGTTTCGCGCCAGTCGCCGGACTCTCGCCAGCGCCTCAACCGCTCTCAGAAACCGTGCCTGTGTGGTCGACAAGAGGTTATCCCAGTACTCGGCGACCTTGAGCGGGACGGGCTGATTCACAACCAAGCAATTGTAGAGATTTTCGGCATGCAACAGTCGGAGTCGCGCGGTAAGCATGTGATCAATCAGCAACCGTTCAAGAGGCGGCGCGGCGCTATGCTCGAATTGCTTCTTTAGTACATCAACCTCGGCAAAAATGAATCCACGGGACGCGCCGTGGCATATTTTTTTAATGAGTTGTTGCTGGATGGATAGCACGGTAGCGGCCACCGATTGTAAGCCCGGTGTCCGTGCGGCAAATTGACGCAATCGCTCGACATCCTTTGGGTTCGGGTTCTTGGCCTTGTCCATCCGTTTACGGAGCTTGTTTATCTCCTCCCAAGGATTATCGGACTTCGTCAGTTGGCTATTCAGCAAGGCGTTTCCTCCTCCATTGACCTTTGTGCAGGTGAAAGCCAAAGGCGAATAGCGTGGCGTGCGTCAATGCGACGAGCGCGGATTCTGCGCTCGCAAGTTGCCGGTCGATCTCAGCTTCCGCGTGACGTGCGGCGAGGTGCGCAGCCCGTTTGGACTCCCGATCACTTCGATCTTCATAGTCCTGCTCGGCGCATATCTGGCCCACAACCCCGCCCCCGACATATTTCGAGCGGACCCGCCCACCTTCCCGCACCTTGCGGTAGTAGTAGGACTGTCCACCTCTTTGCTCAAAGCCCATCGGTTTTCGTTTGCGCTACGATTTCGGCGAACCCCCGCTTTGGGTAGCTGAATTATTCCGGTTTCGTGGCTCACAGTGAACTGCCAGCGGTGGACCATTAACGGGCAATATGTTTGCCCATGAAAAGGATTCGGGCAGTTGAGCGGCGGCGGCTTCAGTTCTGCGCCGATAACGCCGAAATGTTCCGGTCGGTTTGTGCGCCAACCGCGCTAGTATCCGCCGACGAATCTCGGACGACTCTTGGCCTACGGCTTCCGGCCAGCCCGCGGCCTCGGTAGGTTTTTGAATTGACGGAATGCCCGCCATGATGCCGCGATACGTCAGATAAAGGGCTAAGAAGTCGCGCCAGTCGCGCCCGGCGAGGCGGCGGGCTAGTTGCTGGCCACGCATGGAAATTTCGGCACGCAGGACTGAACTAGGAAGGTGCATCTTCCGCGCTTTATCGTAGAGCGTCACAATGAATCCCGACTTCGCCCCGCGCCACGAAACGCCGTAGCCACCGGGAAAAATTGTACCCTCGCTCTGAATCCCCGGCACACGCAACGCCGCGTGCGCGAGAACCAGAGGACGCGCCTGCAAATTGAAGTTCCACACGAGGTCTAGTCTCCACGGCGTCCACTCCGCCTCGCTCGGCACTTCTGCGACACTATTCAACACGTCGTTGAGCTTCGCCAGAGCCGCGTCGAGTTGAGCTTGGTCCGCCAAGACTTTCCCGTTGTGTCCGAACAACACTCTTGCAAGGGAACACTCGGCGCGTTCCAACCCCCTTCCAGTCACGTCAGCCCAGATTCGGACACCTGGAGCAGGACTCACTTTCTGTCTGGCCGGAAGCGTCTGCCGAAGTGGCCATGCGCCCCTGATTGTCATCGTGTCGAGCATGAGCAAGGGGGCCACTTTTCGCACCAGTTGGCAGCTTGATAGGCAAGTAGGTGGTCGAGGTTCACTCAAATGCCCTCCGCCAATGGGTGAGAGTTGCACCTTCGGTTCGACGGATCCGCTTTGGCCGGCGATGGCCCGCCACGATGCGGAGCACAAGTGCTTTAGTTGAACCCGACGCTTTACTCCAGCGGCGACTCGATTTCATACGGTCGCGGAATCCAGCCGGTTTGCAGTCAAAAACGCGCCTGCTAGAAACGGGGGTGGGTGAAAACCGCGCTCCCGTGAGAGTTGGCCGAATCTTTTACGAGCGGATTCCAAGTTCGTGTAGCTCCAGCCCGCCACGCCCCAATTTTCTGACGGCGGCATGGACTCCCGCTCGGGGTATTCTCGGCCCATGATGCTCGTGGTCGGATGACGCTGGATGATAACGACCTCAAACGTATCCCGCTGGTGCTTCGGTTTGCGCTTGGCGAACAGGGTCACGTCGCCGCGTCGTTCGATCTGCCGGAAGCTGAATCCGTCCAGCGAGAAAGCGGAAGGTAAAGGATTCATTGTACCCCTCCGCGCTGGCGGCGGAGCATTGCAGCGCGCACGCTTGGCCAATCAAATAAAATGCGCCGCCCCGGTGTCGCGATGTATGGGATGGAACCGTCTGCGCACCAGTTCCGCAATGTGCCTCGGCTGATTGGAAGCCGGGTAAGCAGTTGGTCCGCTGAGAGGAAGCCTTGTTCCTCCGGTTCGGTTGCCGGCGTCCGTTGGCCCGCGCTGGTTTCGGGCATTATTACTAGCTCGCGTTTCATGGACGCAATTTTGCGTCCTTGCGTGTAACGGGCAACGATGCTGCGTTGCTTTTAGTCGGGGGGAACTAACTTGAGACCGGCGGATGCCTGAGCGTGAATCCGATGCCGTCAACTACGCGCCTGTAAGGGTTGAAGCCCTTGGCATTGGCGCCACCACTGCTCGCCTCAGGGTTCTCGAAATCAGAAATCGCTTTGAGCCACTCCATCGGGCGCGCACGCGGCTTTCCGCCCCCTCGCGCCTCCTCACGTCGTAGCCGATGTTTGCGGTACACTTCACCCATCAGACGTTCTGCCTCATCCTGAGCTAAGTCCGACGCGACGGCAATTATCCAGTGGCCTTGATGCTCAGCTCCGACGGCGACTTCCGCGATAGCTACCTCGGTTTCAGCAGCAGAGATTGGAGGTTCGCGGAGATGCTTCGCAACAATCTCTTGCGACGCTTGAAACGCCTTCGGATCAACCGGTACGACATCGCTCTTACCCGCGCCTATGCGCCTGACAGAAACCCAGAACTGCGAACCCTTGCGTGGAAGCTTTAGAGCGCGGTTTCGCTTCCAGATGATATTGCCGATTGCGGTTTCGGTGACAGAGTAGCACCGTTCCAGATCGTCACGACAATCCACACCCTTAATGTTGCCTGCGCTCTGCTCCCAGTATTCTTGAAGCCTCCACCCAAGCGTCGGCCACGGCTTGAGTCCGATCAAGCAGAGGCAGTGGATCGCCGTCGGCTGTTGTCCTAGGTCATCAAAAGCACTCGACGCCATCCGGTCTTTCGCAGCACCAACGAGTTCGGCACGCAGTTCTTGCCCATACCAACTTGCGCTGCGGAATTTCTTTCTTAATTGACCTACTATCGGGTGGCGTCGGGCAAGTTCGTACAGCGCAGCGACAGGATGAATATCAGACTTGTCTTTCCACCAGTGCATGCGATCGAACTCCAGTTTGAACGGGGAGTCCAAATGCCACCTGTAGGGGGCGTGAACTGCCTGCCACGTATTCTTGGCGGAGGCTTTGGTTCGAGTTACGCTCATGGTGGGGGTTAACAATTTGATGCAGTTGCGAGTTGAATGATCTTCCCAGCGCTGGCTTTGCGAGCAGGCTTCACCGCGAACCACTTGGCTGCGTCGGCCTTGGTCGCCAAGCCCCGGTAGTGCGCGTGGATCATCTGCGGGCTGTTCCCTGCCTCCGACGCCGTCAAATTCTCGTTGCATTGCGTGGCGAAGTGGTAGGTGACGAAGGCGTGCCGCAGTCCGTTGCGCCGCGCTGGGATGCTCAAGTCGTGTCGCAATGTGGCGTACTTGCCCTCAAATTCCCGGGCGCTCCCGCTCCACACCAGACCGGTCTTGAGGCGGTATGGCGTGAGCCATGCAGCAAGGGCAGGGCAGATATCCACCAGCCGGCGCTTGCGCCCCTTGGCGATGCGCGCCGAGATTTCGATCTTGCCCTTGACCCGCCAAACATCCGCCCACTCCAGCCGGAAGATTTCTTCCCGGCGCAGTCCCGCCAACCCGCCCAAGGCGAGTACCGGCAACAAGTCTGCGTCAGCCCTGCTGAGCATGGTCCGAAGTTCGCCGGGCCGGTAAAAGTCAATCTCGGTTGCCTCGGAGTCCTCGGTCTTGAAGTCCACGGCCTCGAAGAGCCGGTGCGATTGCGACAAGTAGTCCTTCGCCGCGCACCAGCGCAGAAACATCTTGATCGCGGCCCGGCGGTCGTTCCGGCTTTTGGCGGATAGCTCCTTGAAAGCCCCGATGTAAAAATTGAGGTGGTCCTTTGAAAGGTCACAGACCGCGTTCCCCGGGTGGGAAATGGCGAACGCATTCAGCCAAGATGCCACATTCGCCTCGTAAACCGGGGAGTGCCTCGACCGCTTCCCGTCCTTCGACTTGGACAAGTGCTTCCGATTTTCAAGAAACTCCACCACCGCCTCATTCAGAGGTTTCCGTTGGATGATGGCAACGGTGTTGATGAAGCGCTCCACCGCTTCGGCCAAGGTGTGCCCTGTGAGTTTTTCCGCAGCCTCGCAATATTCATTGATGCCAGCCAGCAGCGACACGTGCCGCCCGGTATTCTGGAAGAAAGTTTGAAGTCTTTCGAGCGCTGCCAAGGCGTGGGTGGCTTGGCCAGTGGAAAGCGCGGTCACTGGTGAGCCTTTGACGAGGTCGCTGAGAACCTTGTCGGCCTCGCGCTTCGCAGCCGAGTAGGTGGGAAAGTCCTTCATCAGGCTCCGGCGCTTTCCATCTACACGGGCACGCCAGTAGAGTCGATACCCGGCCGGCAGCTTGTAGATTGTGGCCAGAACCTTGCCCTTGCCTCGGTGTCTCAGTCGCTTGGGGAACTTCACGGCCTCCTCG
>JANXWY010000404.1 GCA_025350905.1 Verrucomicrobiota bacterium | reverse complement strand
GAATATATTGTAACGTTACTATATTGTCAATATACTAGCGGCCGCTCCTTAACGAACGTTTCCATCAGGCCGCAAACTTCCTTGAATTCACCCACGAGATAGCGCGCGAGGTCAATAATGTGAACATTGATGTCGCCATGTGCGCCGCTGCCGCTGATGCCCTTTTGCAGTCGCCACTTCAACGGGAATTCCGGGTCCGCCAGCCAGTCCTGGGCATAACGGGCGTGGTAATGGTAAAGCTGGCCGAGGGCGCCTTCGCTGACCATTTTCTTCGCCAACGCAATCGCGGGGATGCGCCGGTAGTTGTGGCAGACCATGTGGACCACTTTAGCCTTTTGCACGGCGGCCAACATTTGCTCCGCCTGCTTGGGGGTCAGCGCGAGCGGTTTTTCGCAAAGGATGTGTTTGCCCGCCCGGGCGGCCGCGATGGCGATTTCGGCGTGCGAATCGTTGGGGGTGTTGATGTCCACGACATCGATGAGTGGAGATTCCACCACATCCCGCCAGTCCGTCGCGGCGTTTTGCCAGCCGTGCTGGAGGCGCGCGGCCTGCACTCCGGCGGCGTTACGACCACAAAGGGTGTGTAATTCCACATGGGCCTTCAGGGCAAAGAACCGCGGCGCCTGCCGCCAGGCATTGGAATGCGCCTTGCCCATGAAGCCGTAACCAATCATCCCGACGCGCAAAGTTTTGGCCATAAATAAACTTGGGGTTGAATTGCTGTTGGACGTCTTTATAGTTGTGAAAATTTTTCAAGTCAACGGATGACTTGGGCCCGCGCCAAGATGCGGAGAATCAAGAATGCCAAACTCAAAAAGCCAGGGCCGCCGGGTAAGCGGTAAGGGACGGGCGCTCGCAAACCATTGGCTTTTCACTTATTAGTCATTGATTTTGCCTTGGCCGCCATGCATTTCACCGCCGCTCAAATCGCCAACCACCTCCAGGGAGAAGTCGTGGGCGACCCTGAAACCCCGCTGGCTGGCTTCGCCCTGGCCGACCGCGCCCAGCCTGGCGACCTGACCTTTGCGGAAAATGAGGAATTTTTCGCCCGCGCCGAAAGCAGCGCCGCCTCCGCTATTATCGTCGCCGGGGACCACGCGTCATCGGGCAAAGTCCTGATCCGCGTCCCCAATGCGCGTGTGGCCTTCGCCAAGGCGCTCGCCCTGTTCTTCCCGGAACCGGCCCAGCCGCCGGGCGTCCACGCCAGCGCCGTCGTCGCTCGCTCGGCACAGATTGATCCCGCCGCCCACATCGGACCGAATTGTATTGTCGGCGAACGGGTGCGGATCGATGCGGGGGTCGTTTTGCTCGCGGGAGATTTTGTGGGCGACGACTGCCAGCTCGGCGCGGGCACGGTGCTGTACCCAAACGTCACGTTGTATCCGCGCACCGAGCTTGGCTTGCGCGTCCGGATTCATTCAGGAACGGTCATCGGGTCGGACGGCTTCGGCTACGTGCTGGACGCAGGGATTCACCGCAAAGTTCCCCAGATCGGAAACGTCATTCTGGGCGACGACGTGGAAATCGGTGCCAACGTGACGATTGATCGCGGTGCCCTCAAGCCTACCGTCATCGGCCGGGGGACAAAAATCGACAACCTGGTTCAAATCGGGCACAACGTGCAGATCGGCGAGCATTGTCTCGTCATTTCGCAAGTCGGCATCGCGGGCAGTTGTGAACTCGGCAACTACGTCATCCTCGCCGGTCAGGCGGGCATCAGCGGCCACTTGAAGATCGGCAACCAGGCCACCGTCTCGGCCCAGTCGGGCGTCATGCACAACATACCTGCGGGGGAGAAATGGCTTGGCAGCCCCGCGCAACCGGACAAACAAACCAAGCGTCAGATGCTCGCCATTCAGCGCCTGCCAACTTTGCTCCGGCGCGTGGCCCAAATTGAACAAAAACTCGGCCTCGGCGACGAATCGGAGCAGTCCCAATTCAAGACTCAGCCTTAAACCTCCGTCGGCCCGCCACCCTGGATTTTGGCCTGTTGCCGCTGGCCTTTTTATTCGGCTTTGCCGCCGTGGCGCTCGCGCAATCTCCCCCGCCGCCAGCTACTCTGGCCCAACTGCAGCAGCGCCTGACCGAGCACATCAGCCATCCACGCTTTGCGGCAGCCATCTGGGGCTTGAAGGTGGTCTCGCTCGACAGTGGCCGGACCCTGTTTGAGCAGAACCCTGGAAAACTTTTCAGCCCCGCATCCAACTGCAAGCTCTACACGATGGCGCTCGCGCTCGACCAACTCGGCGGTGATTATCGGATCAAGACTTCTTTCTACGCCGCCACAAAACCCGACCGGAGCGGGGACCTCAAGAGCGACCTCATCCTTTATGGACGCGGCGATCCGACCATCAATGCCCGGCTCAACGGCGGCGACATTTTCCGCGCCCTCGAACCGCTGGTCGCTACGCTTGCCAACGCCGGCGTTCGCCGGCTCCGCGGGGACTTGGTCGGCGATGCGAGCTTTTTCCGTGGTCCTCCGTACGGTTCCGGCTGGGCCTGGGATGACTTGAACAACTATTACGGAGCCGAAATTTCGGCTCTCACAATTAACGACAACACGCTGCAACTTTCCGCGGCGCCGGGTTCGACCGTCGGGGCGCCCTGTCACCTCACAATCTTGCCGCCGACGAGTTACCTCGTTGTGAGCAATCGCACGTTCACCGGCACGGCTGGCAGCCGCCGCGACCTCAGTTTTTATCGACCCCTCGGCCAGAATGTGATTTACGTCACCGGCCAGTTGCCGCGCGGGGACACCAACTTCACCGACACGGTTACGATGGCCAATCCCGCCGGACTATTCGTCACTCTTTTCAAGGAGGCCCTCACCCGCCACGGCATCCGGGTGGACGGGAAAGCGCGGGCGATGGACGGATTCAATTCCGCGGTGAGGCCGGTCGACGTCAGCCGACTGCTGGAGCTGGGGTCGGTCACGTCCCCTCCGATGCGCGACCTGGTTCGTGAAGTACAAAAGCCCTCACAGAATCTATACGCCGATCTGGTGCTCGCCCACCTCGGGGCGTTGGAACAGGCGCGTCGAGTTCCGAATCGAGTTGAAACCAGCGCCGAATCCCGGCGGACCGAGCCGGAGTTGGGCGCGTTCCCCCTCACCTCCGAAGCGGCCGGCCTTCACGAGCTGGAAAAATTTCTAGCCAAAGCGGGCGTGGCGCCGGGTGAGGTCCACTTCGAAGAAGGCGCCGGCCTGTCGCGCAATAATCTCGCCACCCCCAACGCCACTCTCGCGCTCCTCCAATTCATGAGCCACCACGCCGAAGCCGAGGCCTACCTGAATGCGCTGCCGATTGCGGGGGTGGACGGTTCATTGCGCCACCGCATGGTAGACCCGCCCGCCGCCGGCAATGTGCGGGCCAAGACCGGCGCGTTGCGCTGGGCCAACTCACTTTCCGGCCATGTCACCACAGCGGCGGGCGAACGCTTGATTTTCTGCATCATGTTGAACCGTTATTCCGCCCCGGACGCGGAGCACAGCGCCCGCGCGGAGATCGATCAGATTGCCGTTATGCTGGCGGAGTATGCGGGGCGCCCGGACAAGTAAGTCCCCGGCGAGCTCTGGCGCGCTTTCGCGGCCGCACAATTCAGAAATCTGGGCTGATGCCCATTGATTTTCAGTGGTGCGGTTGGCTGGGAGTGGATGCCAAAGCGGGCGGCTATTGCTGCCTGGGTGCTGGACGTCCATTACGTCAGCAATTTCTCTTTTGCTGCACCCAAGGTTTCGCTAGGCTTCACCCATGCCAGAGATTGTCAATTTCGTAAACAACGGTGCCGCGAGCATCACGCCTGGGGTGGCGGAAAAGGTTTTGCGCCAACTGCCCCAATGGAAACTGGAATTCACCCAGATCAACGCTCCGCTGTTTCCACACCTCGTGGATCAGTTGGAATTCCTCGCCGACGCCATGGAGGATGCGCTCGAAGGGGCGTACAAAGAATTGCCGTACTCGGCGCTCGCGCAAGGCGTATTCGCGCTGGTCTATGCGCACAAGAAGGTGGGGATCATCCCGGATAGTGTGTTGAGCCTGGGCTACGCAGACAACTCGAGCGTGGTGCGGGCAGTGTTGATTCAGAATGAGCAGGCGTTCGCCATCTATGCCAGTTCCCAGGGCCGCAACTGGCAAAAAATTACGAGCCAACCTTGATGCGAACGCCGCTGTAGGGCAGTGGATAAACACCGGACAGCAAACGCCCGGCCTAACCGCTCACTTCGACCGCCGCTGGCGTGGAGCCCTCGAGCTTCGCACGCCTGCCGCGGGGCCAAGGCTCGTGATTTTGCCTTCGGCCTTCAACTGAAGAGCGGCGAGCGGCGTCCGAGGAACGGCACAAACCGTTCGAATGATTTTCGCCTGCTCCCTCCGCCGCGCGTTCGACCGTGGAAAGGCAATCCCCAATCCCTCTCCCCCGTATCCCGACCGCCGTTTGGAACAAAATGCCGGTGGGCACGTCCGGAGGTTGGCGCTTCCGCCGAAGCAAGGTTCCTCGCCGGCTGGTGACCGACCGCGTGACGGAGTGCGGGGAACGACACACGGCATATCAAATCGGAAACGGCCGTCACGGGGCGCAACAGTGCCTTCGAGAAAATTCGCCCGCTTTTTGTACGGAGCCACCAAGGATCGAACAGCATCCTTGCCTTCCGGCTCCAGAAGCCCTCACCACTGGTGCTGCTTGAAAAAATGTCCCCTCCGTGCCGGAACAGGACATCCGGTGTCTCCGTCTGATGACGGCGGACGGGCCAACACGACGAAATTGGTTTGCATGCCTTGGCCCACGCAAGGTGGCGAGGAGATTGCTAGATGAAATAGCCCGGCCGAGTTGTTCCAGTTGTTGAGGAGTTTGGCGGGGCAGCTAAGTGCACGCATGGCAACGACATTGACGCAGGAAGAAGCAGCGCAGTTGGCGCAGACAGTTGAAATGTTTGAGGTGATCACTCAAACGCAGCCGTTTGACTATCAATCGCTGGAAATCCTCAAGGAAGCCTACAGCAAGTTGGGACGCGAGCCGGATGCCATTAACACGGCCAAGCGCATCGCACACGCGTACGTGCAGATGGGGCAATTCTCCTCGGCGATCCTTGAGTATGAAACGATTCTCCAGCATCAACCCGACGATCCGGAAGTGCAGGCGGCCCTCAAAGCGATCGAGAGCAAAGCCAACCCCGGCAACCAATCCGATCTCACCGATACCAGCATCTGGAAATCCGCCGAAGCCAACCCCGGTCA
>JANXWY010000396.1 GCA_025350905.1 Verrucomicrobiota bacterium | reverse complement strand
GGGTAGCGCTGGTGGCGCAACCCTGGGCTGAGAGACGGAACGCCGTTGGCGTTCAACTCGCGAGCGTACCCACGGATTGCTCTCCGATTTCGCGGTAGCTCGTTCCCCGAACCCATGAAAATTCTCGTCCCCTTAAAACGCGTCACGGACCCGGATACAAAAATCCGCCTCCTCCCCGACGGCTCGGCGGTGGACCTGGACGGCGTGAAGTTCGCCGTCAATCCATTCGACGCCATCGCGCTGGAGGAAGCCCTGCGCATCAAGGAAAAAGTCGGTGATGTCGAAATTATAGTGACCAGCATCGGCGGCGACGAATGCGTGGAGCAGCTCCGAGTCGGGCTGGCGATGGGCGCGGATCGGGCGTTGCTGATCAAGACGGTGGAACCGCTCGACTCGCTCGCGATCGCAAAAATTCTGGCGGCGGTTTACCAGCGAGAACAGCCAGGATTTGTGTTGATGGGCAAGCAGGCCATTGACGACGACTCAAACCAAACCGGACAGATGCTGGCCGCCTTGCTGGGACTTGGCCAAGCGACCTTCGTCTCGAAGCTGGAACTGCTCGACAACAACACCCGGGCGCGCTGCGGGCGCGAAACCGATGCGGGTATTGAAACCGTAACGGTGGCTTTCCCCGCGATCATCACCACGGATCTGCGCCTCAACGAGCCGCGCTATGTGTCGTTGCCAGGCATCATGAAGGCGAAGAAGAAACCGCTGGAAGAAATCGCCCTCGCGGATTTGGGCGTCAGCGCCAGTTCCCGCACCCGAGTGCTCGCCCTCGAACCGCCGCCCAAACGCAAAGCCGGTGTGCGGGTGAAGACGGTGGATGAGTTAGTGGATAAACTGAGGAACGAGGCGAAAGTGATTTGATTCATGCACCGGAGTGGGCCGCGGCTGGAAATTGTCAGTGACCCGGCCCCTCACCCCGGCCCTCTCCCCTTCTGAAGGGGAGAGGGAGAATTGTCGGCAGTCCAAAGGCAAAGGTAAGCCTGACGACGGCGCGATAACTTTCAGAAGAATGATGGCCGGTCGGTGGCTGTTCCCTCTCCCCCGCCGAGAGGGAGAGGGTCAGGGTGAGGGGGCGGCCGCAGGGCACGATATTGGTATCAGAAAAATTATGGCAAATGTACTAGTCCTCGCGGAACACGACGACGGCCAGCTTAAGTTGGCCACTTTGTCCGCTCTGGGTTTCGCGCACCAAGTCTGCGCGGCGGCGGGCGGCGCTTACTCCGTCCTGATCCTGGGGCAAAGCCTCGGCGACGCGACGGAAAAGTTGCGCGGTTACGGCGCGGCGTCCGTGCTGGTCGCGGACCATGTGGCGCTCAAGGAACCCCTGGCGGACAAATATGCCCACGTCATCGCCGAAGTGGCGCGCACGCAAAACGCCACCCTCGTCGTGGGCGCGGCGTCCACTTTCACCAAGGACCTGCTGCCGCGGGCGGCGGCATTGCTGGACGCCGGGATGATCAGCGATGTGATCGAGGTGCGCCCCGAGGGAACTGATTTTGTTTTCAAGCGGGTCATGTATGCGGGGAACATCATTGCCACGGTGAAGCTGGAAGGCGCCGTGAAGTTTCTCACGGTGCGCGCCGCCGCCTTTGCGCCGCCCGCCCAGACGGCGGAACTTTCGCCCGCGACTCCCGTGGCCGTGGATGCGGGCAAGCTGCCGGCGCAGATCGATTACGTGGGCCGCGAAGCGAAAGTCGCGGGCCGGCCCGACTCCACCGAAGCGCGGGTGGTGGTTTCCGGCGGACGCGCCATCAAGAACGCGGAAGATTTCGAGCGATTGATCGGTGGCCTGGCGGATGTGTTGGGCGGCGCCGTCGGTTCGTCGCGGGCGCTGGTGGATTCCGGGATCACGCCGAACTCGCTGCAAGTCGGGCAAACCGGCAAGGTGGTGGCCCCGGACCTCTACATCGCCGTCGGCATCTCTGGCGCGAACCAACACATGGCCGGGATGAAAGACACCAAGGTCATCGTCGCGATCAACAAGGACGCCGAAGCGCCGATCTTTGAAGTGGCGGATTACGGGCTGGTCGGGGATGTGTATCAAGTCGTGCCGGAGCTGACCGAGAAGTTGAGGAAGTAGCTGTTAGCCTTTGTGACGCGCTCATGAGTAA
>JANXWY010000394.1 GCA_025350905.1 Verrucomicrobiota bacterium | reverse complement strand
GCTTTGCGAACGGTGTTAAACCCATTGTTATGTCAGGGTGTTCAAAGCGGACACTCTGACCTCGGCCCCCTTACACGGTACCGACAAGCGCGGCGCTAATCATTCTTTGCCAACTTCTTCCTTGTTGGTGACTTTGCCTTTGGGCGAAATCACGTATTCGATCTTTTTGCCGCCCTTCTCGATCACGATTTCATAACTGGCCCTGCCTTCCTGCACGACTTTTTCGGGTTTGCCAGTCTTCGCTTCCTTGCTGAGTTTAGCAAAGGTCCTTTTCACTGCTTTCGGGCAGTCCGCCAGTGCGACTTCTTCCTCGGTGCTGAACAACTTTCCGTCCGGGCGGAAGGCAACCTCGGAAGCCTTGCCGTTTTTCTCAATGTCAAACTCGATTACTTTAGTGCCGTGCACGTCGCTCTCTTCGATGCCCTTGATCTCGGCTTCGGTGGCGTAGGCTTTGACGGCCTGCTGCACGGCGGCCGGAACTTTGTCCATCGTGAGCTTCCCTTCCTGCTCCTCGCCTGCTAAAGCGACCGCTAAAAATCCGAGTGTAAGGCCAATGGCCGCAGTCTTCTGGATGATTTTCTTGAACTTCATGGCGTTTCCTTTGCTTTTAATGTTTACCGGTTGTGGCTCATTCGTTGGATTCATTTCCAACTTCATCATTAAATCAAACGGAAGTGAATTGGCTCTGAAGCTGCGGTTACAGTTTTGTCATTCCCTAACCCGTGGTTTGCGTCACCCTGGAAGTTGATTTGCGGGAGTCTTCATCGGCACATTCCCTTGGCAGCACGCGGTCGGCATCGCAGGCGGCAGCTTTACCGTCCCGTATTGTCGTCGCGAGAATCTCGATTAAACTTCGGACGTGAAGAAAATCTGCACCTTGATTCTGCTGGCGTTAGTAATGGTCGCCGTGGCGGGATGTTCGAGCAAACGACCAAAAGGCTTTCATTGGCGTTTCGGACCGCATGGGCACTAGGAATTTGTCGGACTTAGAAATCGCATTTGCTGGCGCACGCCTATTACGGCTCCCGGTGGCCGGTATAAAACCATTTTTACTCACCGCCCCCCATCTCGGCCCCGCGCTGGGAGACGGCACCTCCGAGTTTTTCGCTGGTAGCGCCCGCGCGCCGGCCTTTTACCCCGTCGCCGCCAGGTTTTTGAGCGTGAACAGCCGCTTGAAGTTATAGCTCACGCAGACCAGCAGCCATTCCAATGACACCTTCTCCCGGCCTCGTAGCAGAAACCGTCGGAAGCCCAGCACTTCTTTGATGATCCCAAACACCGGCTCGACTGTTTGCTTGCGCAGTTTGTAAAGTGTCTTGCCCGCCTGCGTCTTCATCCGGTGCGCCATCTTTTCTTTGGCACTCGCGTTCTCTGGCAACGGCGGCGGTTCGGGTTGCGGCAACAAATCCGCCACCCGCTTGTGATGCGTTTGTTTGTCCACCGCCGCATACACCGTCAAGCCACGCGAAATCCCGTCCCTCTTTTGTTCCACCGCTTGCACCATCGCTTCACTGTAAAATCCGCTGTCGGCCAGCACGGTTTTGACTTCAGCGATCACCACAGGGCTGATGGCGGCAACGGTTGCCGCCAGTTCCTGTTTGTCGTTGGGCGCGACACTCACGCGCTGTCCCACGATCAACATCGCTTCGTCCACGGCCGCCTGCGCGTTGTAGGCTTGTTCAAAGTGTTTCCCGTTGCCCGCTTTCATGATCCGGCTCTCGGGATCAGTAAAGTTGTATTGGGTTTTGGGTTCAGGCACTTCACTCGGCGCTTTGGGTTCTGGGCCGCGTGGCCTTTTGCCGGCGTCGCGCAGCGCCTGGCGTGCGGTCACTTTGGCCTCGTGCTCGGGTCGCTTGGCCGCGGCCATTTCCCTGGCCTGCGCTTCGATGATCTGGCGCGCGTGTTTCAGCGACTCAATGCGCTTCTCGCGTCGGGCCAGTTCCGCCGGGATGTCCAGCGGCTCGTTGGCCTCCTTCCCATCGGCGGTTTCGGCACGCGTGATCAGTTCCTGCACTTCCAATTGAAAGCGGGTGATCAGTTCCCCGGCGCGCTGGTAACTGACGGCGGCGTGCTTGCTGGCGTTGGCCTGAATCTTTGTGCCGTCCACACTGACTGAACCTACACGCGTGAGTCGGAGTTGATGCGCCAGTTGCAGCACCGTGACGAACGCCGCCTCAAACGCGGCCTGGTTCACCCGGCGAAAGGTGCAGATCGAATCGTGATCGGGATGATGGTTGGCGCACAGGTAACGCACCGCCACATCGCTGTATGTGGCAGCTTCGATGGTGCGCGAACCAAACCGCCCGGTGGCGTAGCAATAGATGAGGAGGGCGAGCATCATCGTGGGCGGATACTGTTCACTGCCCGTGCCGCGATGGTTCACCCGCAAGTGGCCCGTGGGGATTTGCTCGACGGCATCCAGGATGAAGTGGACGAGGTGATCTCCGGGCAACCACTCGCGCAAATCGCAAGGCAGGAACATCGGCGTCTGCCGATCTAGATTCATAAAACGTGCAGCCATGCAGGGTTGGATCCTGGCCCCACCCTTTTGTTCAATCAATTTTCAAAAAGCTTTCGCCCTCTAAGTCCGACAGACTGCTAGCGGGCGGGCGCGGACCCAGCGGGGCGCGATCACTTGGCGGACAAATTGAGCCAATTCTCGCAACCCCACCGGCCGCCGTGCTGGCAAAGACATTTCCAGCGCCTTTCTACAGCTAGAAGCAGCGCTAACGGGTGTGTCCTCCATTAGCTACGGCAACATGACGACGTTGTAATCTGGCATTCATGGGCGGTTCATTTTCCTTTGGCAGGTTTGAACAGTTCCAAGTCGTGAACGATGTATACGAGGAACCCATATGAAAAATCTATTTTTGTTGATACACCTATTCCTGCTGATCCCATCTGTGCGGGCGGATGTGCGGGTGTTTATACAGGCTACGAACGGGTTGGCTTACATTAATTACGAATGCACTGCTGGCGAGGTGGTTCGAGCCTTTGCCTTGGACGTTACGGTTGATCGGGGGCAGATCCTGGGAATCACCAACTATTTTCGTGGACCGAGCACAGCAACTGCACAGGGCTACGGAATTTTTCCAGCTTCGGTTCGGGATCATATCACGGTCAGTTCGGGTACGAATGCGAATTGGAACGCCAGCGGATATAGCCCGCTGGCTGTCGCGGCGGACAATCCTGGCGGCACGCTCCCCGGGCTGAATTCAAGCGGAGTCACGCTGGAACTGGGAGCCATTTGGGATCCCACTGTTGCGGCGGCGATTCCGCCCGCGAGCGGAACGCTTTGCGCGGTGCAAATCAGCGAGACGGGCAACGTCAAATTGGCTGCCAACCTCAGCCGGGGCGGGATTATCGCGGCCCCGCGCGATGTCCTCATCACACCTCAGTTTGCCGGAGCGCTCGTCGGCCCGGCGGTAACGAAAGCAACGCTGTCGAATGGCGTCATGACCATCTTGTTCCAGGACGGGGAACTCGAAAGCGCTCCCGCCTTGGCTGGTCCTTGGACCGGCACCGGCAATACCAGTGGCACCTATGCGGAAACGCTCGGAACATCCGCGGCAAAGTTCTATCGGGTGCATAACCACTAGAAAACGGCTTCACCAGGAAATTAGTGTGAACAAATCAGCCGCATTGGTGCTTATCGCTCTGACACTGCTAGCTGGCTCACAGTCGGTCCTGGCGGATATCACAAACGGCTTGGTCGCCTACTACAATTTCGAAGGTTTGGCCGGAACTCTGGGGGAAACGATTGTGGACCAAAGCGGTCACGGACACGACGGACTTTGCCGCCAAGATCAGAGCACTCTCAAGGCACCCACGCTTGTGCCTGGCCCGGACGGACTCGGGGACGCATTGAATTTTGACGGCGCATTCTACGTGCAAATCCCCAATCACCCCGATTTCAACCTTAGTGATAATATCACTCTGGCAGCGTGGGTTTCGGTTGATGTCTTTGATCAGGACTGGCAAACGATGTTTTGCCGGGGGGACTGGTCTTGGCGGCTGCATCGTTCGGGCTCTAGCGATAACGGGGCCTTTCACATGTCCGGGTTAGTTAATGGGTATGGCGTCGACGGCACGACCACCAACCTCCGGGTGCCCAAGCGCTGGCTTCACCTGGTTGGCACTTATAAAAACGAAGTCGGTGCCAAGCTTTATATCAATGGATCGCTGGAGTCCTTGAACACGGGTGTAAGCGGCCTCATAAACATTAGTGGCGGCGACCCAGTGACGATCGGAGCTCAAATTGACAGCGGAGTGTTGCGGCGACAATGGCGTGGGCAGATCGACGAAGTGAGGCTTTACAATCGAGCCCTGAGCGCGACGGATGTCACCGAACTACACAACCTGGTTCTGACTAATTTTAATGGCCGTCCTGCGGTGACTGTGCCGGCCGACCAAGTCCTGAATGCGCCCACGAATTTCCAGCTTACGGCCACCGTGCGCGACGATGGAAAGCCCCTACCGGCCGACCCAGCCAATCCTGACCCCAATGACCCGAACAAACTCCGGTGGAACTGGTCTGCCGTATCGGTGCCGGTTGGCAGTGCCGGCGTGGTCTGGACGGGTATCCCGACCAATGGCGAGGCGTTCACATACCAAGGTTCAACCAACTCGCCTGGCACGGTGTTTACTTGTAATCCAACCGCCACATTCGATGTACCGGGGATTTATGTCCTGCGCTTCAACGCGAGCGATGGGGACAAGACTTCCAGCCAGAATCTGACAGTGTGGGTCCGTTCCAAGGATGATTACCGCACTTTGGGGTATCTGTATTTATCACCCCTGCCTGCGGCCGAATATACGTCACCGCAGACCCGCGATGTGCTGCTGCGTTTTCAGAATGTTTCACCTTCTGCGCTCACGAATCTTTCCACTTTTATTCAGGTAACCGGAGCGCAAAGTGGAACGCACGCTGGCCAGACCAAAATTGCCGGCGATGGCCGCACGGTGGTCTTCACCATGACCACCGATTTCATACCCAACGAAATGGTGACCGTGTCATTGACGCCTCGAGTGTCCTTATCAAGCGGTGGGCCAATCCTGCCCTACCAATATCAATTTGTCATTTCCGGACACCTGCCGGCCAGTTCGCAAGCTCCGACGCCTGCGACGACACCAGGCAACCAAGTGTTTCCGCTCGACTCACCGCCCCCGGGGCCCTTGAGTCTGATCGCTAAGAAAGGTATGGCCGGAATCATGCCCAACGGCGTGTCGGTTCCGAGCGATTTTCCCTGGATCGACATTACCGTCAACAGCAACCCGGCGCCGGACCCAATTTTCATCGATAACCGGGGCGGCGGCGGTAAACCTTACAACGTCATATTCGACAATACCGGCTCGCCGATCTGGTATATGCGCATGCCGGATGAGCGGCGCGACATGAAGGTCCAGCACAACGGTGTGTTAACGATGTTGGCCCGGGATGGTGGCAACCATTACAACGGTTTGGATGCTCATTACCACATTATCACGAACTATTGGGCGGTAAACGGGTACGGCGTGGACGAGCACGAACTGCAAGTGCTGGCAGATGGGAGATACCTGCTGTTCGGCCTGCGCACCGAGACCGTGGATATGAGCCGGTATGTGGTCGGGGGCAATACTGCCGCGTCCGTCACCGAGCAAGTCATCCAGGAGTTCACTCCGGCGGGCGAATTGATTTTCCAGTGGCGAGCCTGGGACCACCTGGACGTGCGGGATCAGCAGCAGTTCATCAATATTCTCGGCAGTAGTTTTGATTTTCCTCACATGAACGCGATCGACATTGATACGGATGGTCACATCCTGCTTTCCAGCCGCAACACCAGCGAGGTCACCAAGATCAACCGCGACACAGGCGAAATAATCTGGCGACTAGGCGGGGCTCATAACCAGTTCACCTATGTCAACGATCCTCTTAATGGAACCCGCAATCAACACGCCGTCCGTTGCGTTGGCACCAATCATTACACCATGTTTGACAATGGCAACCTGCACAGCCCGTCGATGTCCCGCGGTGTCGAGTACGCGCTCGATCCGACGAACTTGACCGCCACAATT
>JANXWY010000365.1 GCA_025350905.1 Verrucomicrobiota bacterium | reverse complement strand
GGCGCGCGGCTGGTCGTGGCGCGGACGGCGGAGCCGGGGCTTCACGTTCAAGTCGCCGGAAACTCCACGATGAAGGTTGCGCCTTTGCCCGGTTCACTTTCGCACCAGACCCGGCCGTTCATAGCCTCCACCATCTTCTTCACGATGGACAAGCCGAGGCCGGTCGCGTGTTCGCCGCCCGTGGGCTTGGCGCTCAAGCGGGCAAACTTGCCGAACAGTTTCTTTTGATCGTCGGTGCTCAAACCGGGTCCTTCATCCAGCACTTCGCAGCGAACCGTCGCCGCAGACTTCTGCAAGCGCACGTAAATGCTTTTGCCGGGCGGCGAATACTTGATCGCATTGGAAACCAGATTCTCGACGACCTGCGTGAGCACGGTTGAATCGGCCAGCACCGAGACCGGCCCGGCTTCGTTCTGCCAGTGGAGGGTCTGCTGTTTGGCGGCCGCGCGGGGGCGCTGCGTTTCCAGCACGGTCGCCACAGTGGCCGCCAGGTTGGTGGGCGCCAGTTCCAACTGCATCTCCCCGCGCTCGATCCGATTGGCATCGAGGAGATTTTGCACCATCTCGGCCATGCGTTTGGCGGTTTCGCGGATGCGCGCACCATTGCCTTCGAGTTCGCGGTGTGCCAGCGCCTGCGCGTCCTCCACTACCATCTCGGCATAACCCTGGATGGCCGAGAGTGGATTTCGCAAGTCGTGCGCGGCGATGCCCATGAACTCGTTCTTTTCCTCGTTCAGCTCGCGCAAGCGCTCGCGCGCCTGCCGGAGCTCGACGTGCGTCTGGACGCGCGCCAGCAACTCGGGCGGGTTGAATGGTTTGGTGACGTAATCCACCGCCCCCACTTCAAAGCCGCTCACAAGGTGTTCCATTTCATTACTCGCCGTGAGGAAGATTACCGGAATCTGTCGGGTTGCGGTGTCGGCCTTCAATCGCCGGCAAACCTCCAGGCCGTCCATCTCTGGCATCATCAGGTCCAGCAGAATCAGGTCCGGCAATTGCGCGCGGACCCGCTCCAGCGCCTGGGCGCCGCTGGTCGTGGGCATCACCTCGTAGCCGGCGTTCCGGAGCATCGTGCCGACGACCTGCAGGTTCTTCGTGATGTCATCCACGACCAGAACACGGGTCTTGCTTGCCGGGCCAGGAGTGGGATTGGAAACGGTGCTCATGCGTTCGGGGTGTTACTGCCGTTGAGGGCTTGAACCACATCCGGGAAACGCCCTAGGGTTTGTGGCAGGCGGTCCAAATCAAAGTCCTGGGCCTGCCGTTCGAGCGCCTCCGCATAAGCGCGCAATTCCGGCCAATGGCCTGCCTCGGCCAGCCCTTTAAGTTTTGCGGCGAAGTCTTCAATCTCGCCAATCGCCATTGTCTGGCGCAACCGAGGCCAGGCGCTCGTTTGTTCCGCGTTCAAGCGGGCGAGCAATTCCGGCCGTCGCCCCGCGACTTCCGGCGGCACCGGGCGGGCCGGCGCCACTTCGAGAACTGGTGTCCCGGCGGCGGCCGGCTCCGATGGCTGCCCTAAAGTCGGCTTCAAAAATCGCTTCAACTCGGCGATCAGTTCGGCGCGGTTGAACGGCTTGCGGATGAAGCCGTCGCAAATCTTCCGCGCCTTGGCTTCTTCTTCGCGGAAGGACGACGCCGTGACCGCGATCACCGGGATGTGCTGCAACGCAGGATTCGCTTTCAGCCGTCGCGTCGCCTCGTGCCCGTCCAGCTCCGGCATCCGCATGTCCATCAGGATCACGTCGGGGCGATGTTGCTCCGCCTGGGCCAGCGCTTCCAAGCCGTTCGTCGCCAGCAGCACCTTGTGCCCCGTGCCTTCGAAGTAGCCGGTGAGCAAGGCGCGGTTCAGCGCCACGTCATCGGCGACCAGGATCGTGGCCGGGGCGAACTGCGTGAAGTCGCCTTCGCCGCCCGTCGCCACCGCGTCGGACTCGGCCAGCTCGGTGATCGCCACGTTGGGAAAGGTGAACCGGAAGGTGCTGCCCTGGCCGGGCTCGCTCTCCACGGTGATCACGCCGTGCATCATCTCGGCCAGCCGCTTGGTGATGGTGAGTCCCAGGCCCGTGCCGCCGAACTTGCGGGTGCTCTGTCCGGCCACTTGCGAGAACGCGCCGAAGATGTGCTCTTGTTGCGCCTTCGGAATGCCGATGCCGGTGTCCGAGATCTCGAGGATGAGGTTGATGCGGGTTTCGTCATCTTCCTCCGTAGCAGCCGACGTGAGGAGGCTCTGATCAATTTCGGATTTGAAATTTAGAGCCTCGTTAGTTCGGCTGCTACGATTGAAGGTGGCCCGAATCTTCACGTGCCCCTTCTCCGTGAACTTGAGCGCATTGCCGACCACGTTGAACATCACCTGCCGCAACCGCACTTCATCCAGCATCAAACCGCGCGGCAGTTGCGGATCAATCTCGGTCAGCAGCTTGATCCCTTTCTCGCCCGCTTTGATCGAAAAGAGTTTTTGGATCTCGTCCACCAGTCGCGGCACGCAGACCGGCTCGTACTGCAATTCCAGCTTGCCGGCTTCGATCTTGGAGAGGTCGAGGATGTCGTTGATGAGCGCCAGCAGCGTCCGCCCGCTGGACGAAATGGCGTCGAGATAATTGCGGTCCTTCGACGCCGCCATCTGCGTGCGGAGCAATTCCGAGAAGCCGAGGATCGCATTCATCGGAGTGCGAATTTCGTGCGACATGTTCGCGAGGAACTCGCTCTTGGCCGCGTTGGCGGCCTCGGCCTGTTCGCGGGCGGTTTCAGCGGCGGCTTTGGCCGTTTCCAACTGCGCATTCTTTGCTTCGATGTCGGCCCGGGCTTTTTCCGCGGCCTCGCGCGCGTCGTGTTCCTCCCGCAGCAACCGTTCGCGCAACTGCTCCGCTTCCCGCTTGCGCCGGATGACCAGCGATCGCGCCACGAACGCCCAGCCCACCAATCCCAGCAGCGCACCACCACCCGGCACCATGATCCAGGCGTTGGCATAGAAGGGCGGCACAATCTCGAAATGCACGACGGCGGGGGCGGAGTAATTCAAGTCGCGGTCAATCATCTGCGCGAAGAAGGTGTAAGCGCCGGCCTTGTTTGTGCGCCAGGCGAATTGTGGCGACGAATCCGCTGCCACCCACAACGCGTTGGTCTTCGCGGGCGCGTCCGTTTGATGTCCGGGCACGATGGCGTAGCGATACAGGCGCCGGGCGGGCCGCGTGCGGAATTCCACGGCGGCACACTTGAAAGTCATCAGGCGGCCCGCCAGGACTTTCGGCAACTGGCTCACGTCCAGGTAAAGCTGGTCCAGTTGCACGCTCACCGTCGGCGCCGGTAACGAGGCACGGACCGGACGATAACGAACCAGCTCGTGGTGTCCCAAAAACCACATCGCGCCGGTCCCATCCTGCGCAATACGCCCAACACCGCGAGGCGGCAGTCCGTCTTCTTCATCCAGTTCCGACCAGGTGAGCCCATCGAAGCGGACCACGCCGTCGCCGCAGCCAATCCACATCCCGCCCTCCGCGTCGCGAAAAATGTAATTCACCGAACCGGGAATCAACTTTGACCCGCCGACCAGGCTTATCGCGCGGCCGTCAAAGCGCGCGAGGCCCCAGCCTGTGGTTGCCCCGAACCAGGGCCAACCATCCGGGCCGTCGGCGATGGTTCCGGTACCTAAATCCGGCAGCCCATTTCCCGTAGTGAAATGCGTCCAACTCCGGCCATCGTAACGCGAGGCGTGAAGAGCGCCGCCCAGCCAAACATCACCATGCGCGTCGCCATGAATGGTGAAAGTGTCAGAGGCGCTCAGTCCATTGGTCTCGCTGAACCAGTGGGTGAGTTCAGTTCCGACGTAGCGGCCTACGCCACCACGTTGAGTGCTAACCCAGATTGCGCTGTCGCGAGCCTTTGTCAGGCTGGCTCCCTCGCCCATGACAGGAAGATGCAAGTTGGTGGGCGAGGGTAGGAATCGGCTTCCGTCGAAGCGCACAATGGCGTTGCTCGTCGTCAGCCACAGGAGGCCGTCCGCGGCTTGCACCAAGTCATACACATAGCCTCCGGACAGGCTGTTCTTGTCGTCGAACGCCTCGAATTTTTTCCCATCGAAACGCACCAGCCCATTCGTCATGCTTCCCAGATAGAGCTTGCCATCGCGCGCCGAAAGCAACTTTGGCCATTCACTCACAAACGCCGCCCCTTCCTTTGGCAGCCCGTCGGCGACGGAGAAGAGGGCCAACGCGTCTTCCTCATATCGGTGAGCACCGGTCCTCGTGGCAAACCAGGTGGCGCCGTCCGGGCTGGTTTCGATTTCTAGGAAGCCACTCGCTTTCACCCGGCCCTGCTCGGTAAAGCGGACAAAACTCGTGCCATCGTAGCGGCACGGCGGCCCCTCCGCCGTCGTGAGCCAGACGCTGCCCCTGGGGGTCGCATGAACTGCGACGATGTCGCCCGAGGGAACGCCATCGCGCGTGGTGAAATGGATGAAGTTGGTCCCGTCGTAGCGGGTGAGCGCGCCGGGGCCATCGCCAAACCAGACCGCACCATTGGGAGCCACGGACAGGCCGCCCGTGTCCATGGAAAGCAAGCCATCCTCGGGGGTGAGGCGGGTCATATTCGTTCGATCGAAGCGGACCAGTCCCGACCCGGCCCCCGTGAGCCACACACGGCCGTCCGGAGCCACCGCCAAATGCGCGCCGAAATAATAGTCGATGAAGGGGTAAGCGTTCGTGAAGACGGTCTCCTGTTTCCCGTCGTAACGCACCACATCCCCGTTCATTCTGCGTCCCCAAAGAGCGCCATCGGGTGTGCTCCGAAGTTCCACGTCGAATCTCTTCAGCGAAGGTTCGCTCACGGCGACAGCCCGGGCGGGAGTCGCCGAGCTGGCCGGAACGTAACGCACGAGACCGCCCAACCCGCAGGCGAACCACACGTCGCCATCGCGAGTTTGAGCGACCCCATTAGCCGAAACGGTAGGCAGGCCTTCCGTGCGGGTTAGGTTGGAGAACTCGTAACCATCAAACCGGGAGATGCCGCCGGCCGTGCAAAACCAGGCCGCGCCATCCCGCGCGAACATCACCCGATACACCTCGGCGTTCGGCAGTCCGTCCGGCACGCCGAATCGTTTCCAATGCCCTTGGATGAACGGCGCCAGGCGAAAATCCAGATTCGCCAGCCGGGTGCGCTCGGCGTCCGATGCCTCGGGAGCGGCGTAAAGAACCCGTCCCCCATCGAGCCACGCGCGTCCGCCGGGAATCTGCGCGCGCACCTGATACGCGCCCGGCTTCACGTTCGGGAATTTGAAATTGCCCTGCTCGTCCGTGACGACCGTGCCCACAACCGTCCCGGCGGGGAAATTCGTAGCAGCCGACGTAAGGAGGCTCTGATCGAATTGGGATTTGGGGTTTGGGATTGGAGATTTTAAAGCCAGAGCCTCCTCACGTCGGCTGCTACCACCAAGAATAACGGGCGTCTTCTCCGGATCCGCCAGCGTCCAGTCGAGGCGCCGCTGCGGCTCGGCAGTGGGTTGGAAGCCGAGGCGGTAGGCGGACAGCTCGCCATTTGAAACAAACAGATCGCAGCGCGCGGCGGGCGCCATCGTGAAGGCATACTCGCCCGCCGCGGTGGCGGGGATGCGCCGGTCAAGCTGGCCTGACTGGTGGATTTCAACGCTCGCGTTCGCCAGAGGCTTGCCGTCGGCGTCGGTGATTTTTCCAAACACGGTCACCGGCAACGCCGCGTTCGTAACGGTGGCCTGGCCGATGAGTTTGCCGTGATGCGCGCCGGGCGAGGCGTCGCGCCCGGGATTAGCGGGATCGTCAAAGTTCCAAAGCCCGACCAGACCTTCTTCACTTCCGGTCAGCCTCCGACCCATGTTCTCGCGAATCTGTTCCGGCGTGCGCACCGTTCTCCAAAGCCTGACCTCGTCCATCTCGCCGCGCAAATTCGCAAGAAAAGCGGGGATGACGGAGCGGCCGAGAAAAGCCTGCTGAACTGGGCCATTTGTGAAAAAGCGTTCCGTGAAATCGTTCGTATTCACCAGACTGCCATTGAGGTACAGTCGCAGGCCGTTGGTGCTCACCACCCCCGCCACATGCTCCCACTGGTGGAGTTCGATTGCGCCCGGCCCTCCGACAAACGATGGGTAGACTGGTGTGCCCTCGGTCTGGATACCGAAAACCTCATTGTTGTTATCGCCAGGCGCGAGCAGCAGACTTCGAGAGCGGGACCCAAGATCGAAGGCAGTTGGGTGAAAACCGAACGCATCCCACTTCACCCAGGCTTCGAACGTCAACTCGCGAGCGTCCACCAGCAGATTCGGGGGCAGTTCCACGAAGCTGTTCGTGCCGTCGAGTTGCAGCACGCGATTCGTAGCAGCCGACGTGAGGAAGCTCACTTCAATTTCGGATTGCGAATTTCGGATTGGGGATTGGGAGGTCAGAGCCTCCTCACGCTGGCTGCTACCATCGGTGGGTTGCACCAATTCCACGACCAGGTTGGCCTGCGGCGTCTTGCCGTCCAGCGTCGTCGCGCGCCCGGCCAGCCGAAGGGCGGGGCGCAGCTTCCATTCGTTCGTTCGTTCGGTGTAGGGCGTGATGGGGACGGCAAACTGCCAGCCGCCGAGGTCGTTCGAGCCGGAAGCGACCAGGTCCACCGCGGGCACGTTCGTCCAAATAGTGAGCGGAGTGAGGCCCTGCCGATCGCTCGCGGCGCGAACGACTTCAACGCCATTCACTTCGGCGCGGATATCAACATTTTGCAAGGGCGCACCGGCGGCATCCGTGACAATCACGAGCAGCCGCGACCAGGGCGCCAGGGCGGTCGCCTCAGGCAGCGTGGCTTCGACCACTTTGGCCTGGCCCATCAACTTCCCGTGATGCGCGTTCGTGGTCGAGTCGTTGGCCGAGCCGTCCTCAAAATTCCAGAGGCCCGCCAAGCCCTCCTCATTGCCGGTGAGGCTTTTGAACATGTTCTCGCGGATCTGCTCCTCCGTGCGCACGCCTTTCCAGAGGCGGACTTCGTCCATCTGCCCGTGGAAGTCGGCATCGCCGGGATAGACGACGCGAAAATTGGAGCGCCCGAGGTAGTTGCGCTTCTCCAGACCAGCCGTGGGCATTGTTCCTGGAACACCATTGGTCGCTACCGCTGCGCCATCAACGAAAAGTTTCTGTCCGTCCTTTCCAGCCGTCGCCGCGATGTGAGTCCATCTTCCCAATGAAAGAATTCCAGGCACCCACAGTGGCGTACGGTAATCGCCGCGATACATTTCGGAAAACAATTCCGATTTCGTTTCGCGGTTCATAACGTTCAGCGTGTAACCCGCGAGCGTGAAGTCGAAGAACCGGGACATGGACTCGAAGCTCTCCCACTTGATCCAGCCTTCGACGGTCACTTCGTCAAGATTCGTAAACGCGCCCGCCGGGAATTCGACGTAGCTGTGCTTGCCATCGAGTTCGAGGACTTTTGAAACTCTCGCCCGCGCGAGCGACGCGGGCGTGCCGCCCACGACGGCCTTGGCGCTGCCGATCAGCTTGCCGTGATGCGCGCCAGGTCCGGAATCTTTCACGACGCCCTCCGTTACGTCGTCGAAATTCCAGAGCGCGGCCAGGCCTTCCTCGCGCCCCGTCAACCGCTGGAGCATGGTCTCGCGGATTTGATCAGCGGAGCGGGCGACCCGCCAGACGCGGACTTCATCCATGGCGCCCTTGAAGTTCGTGGGCGGATCATTCGTGGAAACGCGTTGGCCGAGGTAATTGCGCGTGCCATTTTTCAACGTCGAAAAGCTGCCGGTGTAGGCGTTGGTGCCGACGAGCGTGCCATCGACGTAAAGTTTCATCCCGCCTTTGCCGGAGACGCCTGCCACGTGAACCCATTGCTGCGGGCGCAAGAAGCCCTCGGCGTTGACAAAATGTAAGTCTGACAGAGAAATCGCGGTCGAATCGGCCACCACGAAGCTCAGTCTTTTTGAGCCGTTCCACGACATGAGCGACATGTCCCGCATGGCGTCGCCGTAGTTGAACAGGCCCTTGCCGGTCCCGTTGATATCGTCCCATCGTACCCAGGCTTCCACCGTGGCCTCTTCGAGGTCGTTGAAGATATTCGGCGGCAGTTCCACGTAACCGCCGGTGCCATCGAGTTCGAGGACGCGGTTGGTGAAGGCGGGTTGGGCGTGGAGTCCCCAGACCGAAAGCAAAAGCAGCAACACGGCGAATATAAATTGTCCCCACTGATTTCGTTTCGTTGGCTGCACGCGCTGGATTGAATCAGAAGGCGGCCGCGAGGGAAAGTGCCAAAGCTTTGCTGCCAAAGCTTTGCATTTCCGTCTTCCCCTGCTAAGTCTTCGTCATGTACCGCTTAAAATTGACAACCATTGGCGCCTCGGTTTGGCGCGGCGTGGGTCTGGCAGTTGCCGCTTTCGTTTCGGTTGGCTCCCCTCTCCTCGGGGCGACGACGGTTTCCGACTGGCCGCAGTTGCTCGGACCGCAGCGCGACGGAGTCTATCTGGGCCCGCCGCTAGCCAAGGTCTGGCCGAAAGAAGGCCCGCCCGTGGTGTGGAAGCGCGAGGTCGGCCCCGGGCTTGCCGGCCCGGCGGTCAGCGGAGAAAGATTGATTTTATTCCATCGGCGGGAAGAGCGAGCGGTGGTGGAATGTCTGGACTCCCGAACCGGCAAGGCGATGTGGAAAGGCGATTACGCCACGGAATACCGGGATGATTTTGGATTTGATGAAGGCCCCCGAGCGACGCCCACCATTGCCGACGGGCGGGTGTTCACCTATGGTGCGGAAGGCCGGCTCAGTTGCTGGCAGCTGGCCACGGGCGCCCTGTTGTGGACGGTGGATGCGGTGAAAGAGTTCGCATCGCAAAAGGGATTTTTTGGCCGGGCCGCTTCGCCCTTGGTGGAAAGCGATCTGGTGATTCTGATGCCCGGCGGACGAGAGGGCGCGGGCGTGGTTGCGTTGGATGTGGCGACCGGCAAAGTCCGCTGGAAGGCCACCGGGGATGAGGCGAGTTACGCTTCCCCGACGGTGGCGGACATTCGCGGTCGCCGAATTATTTTCGCCCTGACCCGCGAGGCACTCGTGGCGTTGCAGCCGAAGGATGGGCAAATTATTTTTCGCCATCCCTGGCGTCCGCGCGGGAACGCGACGGTGAGCGCTGCCACGCCATTGGTGCTGGACGACTTCATTTTTCTGTCGGCGTCTTACGGGGCGGGCGCGAGCCTGCTGCGGTTCCAGGAGCGGGGACCAGTGGAAATCTGGTCGCGCGACGACGCGCTCTCGAATCACTATGCCACCAGTGTGCAGCACAACGGTTTCCTGTTTGGCTGGCACGGCCGACAGGAACAAGGCTGTGAATTGCGTTGCGTGGAACTGAAGACGGGCAAGGTGCGATGGAGCGAGGCCGGATTGAAAGCCGGCAGTGTGACGCTGGCCGGCGAAGAGCTGCTGCTGCTCACCGAGAAGGGACTTCTGATCCGCGTGCCAGCCACGCCCGCTGGATTCAAAGCCAGCGCCCAGGCGCAGATTTTGCCATCGGAGGTGCGTGCCTTGCCGGCTTTGGCCAATGGTTACCTGTTCGCCCGGAGTAAAGCGCAGTTAGTTTGTCTGGATCTGCGAGCCGAACCGTGAAGCGGGAGCAAGGCGGCGAGGATGGGATTTACCGCCCGCGAGACAATTGATGATCGGCCGGGTCAGGTAATTCAGTACGCGCGTTGCGGCGAGTCGGTCAGTGCAGGCTTTATTGATGAACTCGTGGCTTCAATTCTTAAGATCGGTGTTGCTGGTGGCGTTGGCGTTTGGGTGGGCCCGTCCGCGGTTGGCGGCTGCCGTGATCAATGTCGGCCCCACGGATTCGTACTCAAAGATTGAATCCGCCAACCCCGGCGATGAAGTCGTGATCGCCCCAGGAACGTATGCCTTTCGGGTGTACCTCACCAAGCAAGCGACCCCGGCGAACCCGATCATTATCCGCGCCCAGGATCCCGCCCATCCACCCGTTTGGGATTTCGGGACGACCTACGTGGAAAACGCACCGGGCAGTTACACTGCCGGCGATCGTGGTCGCGGCGGATGGCAATTCAGCGGGGCGCGCAATTATCGCCTTTCGGGAATTGTTTTCCGAAATTGCCGCACCGCTGCCTTTAATTCCGCTGGGATTCGTTACTACAATGGGACGACCAATCTACTCCTTCAGGACTGTCGATTCACGCTCAACGACAACGGCCTGACCGGTGGGACGCAAGACAGTGAAGCGACGGTGGAATTTTGCGAGTTCAACGCCAACGGCAATACCAACGCGTCGTTATCCGCGCCGACACATAATATCTACGTTTACGGTGGCTCCCTCACGCTTCGGTATTGCTACGTGCACGATCCAGTCCAAGGGCAGAATTTCCACCTCCGCTGTCGGAACGCGACGCTCGAATATAACTGGTTCGCGCGCGCCAACTCGTACGAGGGCGACCTGATGACGGACGACGATTTCAACGGCGCAGGACCGTTCAGCCAGGCAATGACATTACGCGGCAATGTCATTGTTCAAAAGGCGTCGCCGCTCAATAACTCCCAGGTGATTGCGGTGTATAACGACGGTGGGCTTGGCAACTTGACCCTCAACGTGCGTGCGCTTTACAACACGTTCGTCGGCAATGGCGGAGCCGCGGCGTTCGTGCATGTATCGAACGTGGATGGCACGGCCATGAGCGCGGAAATCGCGGACAACATTATCTCGGGGACCAGCCGTCCGATCCTGGTGGAGGATGTCCTGCACGGCACGGTGACGGGCGCGAACAACTGGCTGAAGACGAACGCCGTGGTCGGAACGCTGACCGGTTCGGTGCAATCCCCGGCCCCGGGATTTCGCAACCCCAGCGCGAATGATTACACCCTCGCGCCGAACAGTGTCTGTCTCGGCGCGGCCAACGCCTCCGTTTACGGTTTGCCGGGGAAAGAATATTATCTGAACGAGGCGACCAACCGCTTCTGGCGCGTGCGAAGCGGGGCGCGGGACATCGGCGCCTTCGAAAGTACCTCCACCAATCTGCCGGTGGGCGCGTACGATTCGGTGCCGCCTCCACGACTCGACCTCGCGCCATCCGGCGCCAACGCGGTTGCGTCGTGGCCGTTGTTCGCCGCCGACTTTCAACTCGACCAGTCGGATTCGCTGAACCCAATTTCGTGGAGTCCATCTGGGTATGGAACCATCACCAATGCGACGAATATCGCCGCCAACCTTCCTACTGACGGAGCCAGGCGGTTCTTTCGCTTGCGGAAATGATTTGGCTGGTGATTGTGCGAGCCCGGGGCCGTGCCTCGCTGCGGCGGCGTTGTGAAATCCTCGCCGTGGCGCGAGCCGCAATTATTTGGGCTTTTTTGCCGTCAGGGCGCCGCGATCGGCCGCGGTGGTGCAAAATTGGAACTCACGGAAGCCGGCTTCGCTCAGCAGCGCTTCATACTCAGTCGTGGAGTAGCACTTTCCTTGAGTCGAATGCATGAGCAAGGCCGAATAAGCGGCCACAGGTAACGGACCGGTCTTGGCTGCGTTGATGAAGGCGTCGTGAACAATCAGGATGCCGCCCGGCTTGAGCGCGCGGAAGGAAGCCGCGACCAGTTGCCGCACTTCCGGCACGCCCCAATCGTGCAGTACGTTCGAATACAGGTGAACATCGCAATCGCGCGGCAATGGATCGGTGAACATGTCGCCCGCCTGCACGCCGATGCGGTCATTGAACCCGCGTTGGGCAATGAGTTTTGTGGCAATCTGGTCCACTGGTCGCTGGTCAAAAACCGTCGCGCGCAAGTGCGGGTGGTGGGCGACCAGCGAACAGGCGTAGATGCCCGAGCCGCCGCCGATATCCAGCAGTCGGGTGCCTTCGCGCAGGTCGAGGCGTGTGGCCAAGGCCTGCCCGAGATAGAGTCCGCGGCAATCCATCGCCGCCGTAAAGGAATTGGCAAACGCCTCGGTCGCCATGGCTTGGTGCCAGTCGAGCGCGTCCTTGGCGCTGCCCCAATTGGCCGGTTTGTCGGTTTTGAGCACGGCCAGGAAATCCTTTGTGACAGGACGATCCTTCAGCGAGGCGTAATACGGGGCCAGATTCCACGGCGAATCCTGGGTGAGATGTTCCCGCCCCAAAGGCGTGATGTGAAAAATACCGGAGTGCGATTCAATCAGCCCATTCGCCGTGAACAAAGTCAGCATCACATCCGTCGGGCGAGGTGTCAGGGCGAAATGCGCGCAGATCGCGGCTGGGTCGGAAGGGTTTTGGCTCAGCCACGTGAAGAAATCCAGATGAACGACCGCCGCGGTGAGTAGGTCCACCGCATACATGCCATCGCGGTAGCGGTAGATTGCCAGCGGATCGGTTTTCGGAACCAGCGTCAGGTCGATTGGCTTCATGGCGCGGAAGAGTGGCTCGAGATCGCCGCCGGTTAAATCACAAAATTGTAAGTTTCCCGGCTCCATCTGAGTTCCCGCTTTGCTCCGGCCCGGTTCTCCGCTAACACTTGCCCGCGTGAATCGTCATTTCTGCGCTTTGAGTCTCATTCTCATCATCGGTTTCGCCCGGTTGGAACCTGCGGCGGCGGCGGCGGCCGCGGGTGATGCGGAATTCGCCCGGGTCGCGGACAACTTTCTCGCCGGATATTTGGCCTGGCGTCCCCAGACGGGCACCGCGCTAGGACTGCATGAATACGATGGCAAGATTACCGATTTTGGACGCGCCTCGCTCGCCGCCGAGCGCGCGCGGTTGAAGACGGTGGATCGCCTACTGGCCCGCTGGCCGGTCAGCCAGCTCAGCCCGACGGCTTACCAGGATTTGCGGCTGCTGCAGGCCACCGTGCGGGGCGAATTGTTCAAGTTTGACACGCTGCGCAGCTACACGCGCAACCCGATGACGTACGCCGGCGCGTTCGATGTAAATATTTACATCAAGCGCAACTTCGCCCCGCTCGAGGAACGGCTCCGTTCGACGGTTGCGATTCTCCAGCAGGTGCCACAGGTATTGGCCGACGCACGTGCGAATCTGGAGGGCGCGCTCGCCCAACCGTTCGTTGAGACCGCGATCGAAGTCGCCAACGGCTCGGCCGATTTCCTCAGCCAGGACCTCGTGGTCGCGTTTAAGGCCGTGACGAACGCAACGCTCATGGCCGAGTTCGATGCCTCAGACCAACGGGCCGTGGCCGAACTCCGCACCTTCGTGAAATGGCTCGAACAGGAGCGGCTGCCGCACGCGCATGCCCACTACGCGCTGGGGCGGAAGAACTACGCCCGCATGTTGCGGAACGACGAGTTGCTCACGCTTTCGCCGGAGCGTGTGTTGCAGCTTGGCCTGGCGGAATTACGGCGCGAGCAAACGAATTTAGCCGAGGCGGCGCGCCAGATTGATCCGGCGAAGACCCCCAGCGAGGTATTCAGGGAAATCCAGAAGGACCATCCCACCGAAGTGGCACTCATCCCCGACACGCGGAAAAACCTGGAAGCCATCCGCCAGTTCCTCATTGATCGGAAGATTGTTTCGCTGCCGACCGACGGGCGGGTGCGGGTTGAGGAGACGCCGCCGTTCGCACGGGCAACGAGCTTTGCCAGCATGGACACGCCCGGACCGTTCGAAACGAAGGCGACGGAGGCCTATTACTATGTCACGCCGCCCGATGCGAAGGACACTCCGGAGAAAAAGGACGAGTGGCTTACGGCGTTCAACTACTACACGACCGATGTGGTTTCCATTCATGAAGCGTATCCGGGGCACTACCTGCAGTTTCTCCACCTCAATGCGTCGCCTGCCAACCGGCTGCGGAAAATCCTGAACAGCTACGCGTTTGTCGAAGGCTGGGCGCATTACGCCGAGCAGATGGCGCTCGACGAGGGTTTCGGGCTAAGCCACTACGACGCGCCGACGCCGGCCGACCGGCGGCGCGCCGCGAAGTATCGCCTCGCGCAATCCGACGAAGCTTTGCTGCGCTTGTGCCGCCTGTGCGTTTCGGTTCGTATTCATTGCCAAGGAATGACCGTCGAAGCGGCGACGAAGTTTTTCGTGGATAACTGCTACTATGAACCCAAACCCGCGCGGCAGGAGGCGATTCGCGGCACGTTCGATCCCGGCTATCTCTATTACACGGTGGGCAAGTTGCAGCTGCTCAAGCTGCGCCGCGACTGGCAGGCGCAGGAAGGGGACGCTTTCTCCCTGCAACGATTCCACGATGAGCTGCTCAACCACGGGGCCCCGCCGATCCGGCTGCTGCGTGAAATCATGCTGCACGATCGTGCGCAATGGGCTCAGGTATTCTGATCCTTCGATCCATGCCCATCGTTGCGCCTTCGAGCTACGCGTCGCCCGGTGGGCGGGCGAACGGCCACTTGCAAACCCTGCTTCCGGCGCTCTTCCGCAAGGTGGTCGGAGTGGCCTATCAACGGGAACGCATCGCGACGCCCGACGGTGATTTTCTGGACTTAGATTGGGCCGCCCAGGGGTACCCGCGCCTGGCGGTGATCGCGCATGGCTTGGAAGGGGATTCACGGCGGGCCTATGCCTTGGGCATGGTCAAGGCCCTCGCCCGGAACGGTTGGGATGCCGTGGTCTGGAATGCCCGGGGCTGCGGCGGCGAACCCAATCGCGGACTTCGGTTTACGCACAGCGGCGCCACCGCCGATCTGCAAACCGTGATTTCGCATGTCACGACGACGCGCGACTGCACTGAGCTGGCGCTGATTGGCTTCAGTCTCGGAGGCAACTTGACGTTGAAGTATCTGGGCGAGCGGAGCCGGGCGTTGGACCCGCGAATCAAGCAGGCCGTTACTTTTTCCGTCCCGTGTGATCTTCAGTCCGGCTCACGGCAACTGGCTGGCTTTACCAATCAAATTTACATGCGCCACTTCCTCCGCAGTCTCCGGCAAAAAATTCGCGCGAAAATGAAAGTGCTGCCCGGAAAAATCGACGATCACGATTACGGAAAACTCCGAACGTTTAAGGATTTCGATGACCGATATACCGCGCCCCTGCACGGCTTTGTTGATGCGGAGGATTATTGGTGCCAGTCCAGTTGCCTGCCGGCCTTGAAAAACATTTCCATCCCGACGCTCTTGGTCAATGCCCGGAATGACCCGTTTCTGGCCGCATCGTGTTATCCCTTCACCGAGGCCGCGGCGAGCGCCCACTTTTTTTTGGAAACACCCGCGGGCGGTGGGCATGTCGGGTTTATGGCGTTCAACCCGCTTGGAGAATATTGGTCGGAATCCCGCGCCGTCTCGTTCCTGAATCAACCGCGCGATGGCGAGCGGGTCTGATTCCGGGTATCCCCGAACTAATAAATAAAGCAAACCGGCATCGGCCTGCGTCGGGGACCTCTAGGTTTGTGCTCCGAAGAGGGGCGTGAGGGGCGCGAGGCTGCGGATGGCGGGCAAGGGCTTGGAGGTTGCTGCTAGCGATGTCGCCCGCCTCCGCCTCCACCTCGGTAACCACCGCCCCCGTTGCCGGCGCCATGGTAAGCGATGCTTTGCGGTCTGGCGTAGGTCGCTCCGCCGCGATAAACGCCGGCTGAAGCACCACTCGCATACCCCGCCCCGCGGTAGCCGCCATAGTAGCAGTTTCCGCCATATCGGTGCCCGTAATAGTAGCCGCCTCGGTAGCAGTTACGCCCGTAATAGCCGCCGCCATAACAACCCCACCCGCCGTAGCCAACTCCAACGCCATAAGCCAGGGACAGCCAAGGGTAGGCATAACCATAATACCCGCCGGCGTAGGGATAATATCCGTAATTGGGATACGCGTACGCCGGCGATGAATTGGGCATGACGTAGATAGTTGAAGTCGATCCATCCGCCGGTGACGTCGGGACGTAGTTCGCCGCGTATTGAGGTGCGCTCGCACTGAGATTGTTCGATGGCGCTGATGCGGGCGGGGGTGTTGGCGCCGCGACCGGTGCCGATTTCGGACGCTGCATTAGCATGCTGGTGAGCACACGATCGGATATTCCCTGCTGCCGCAGGTAGATGATTTCTGTCGCACTTAATTTGTAGGCCGTTTTGGAAGACTCAATAAAGGCAACGATGGTGTCGTCGCCGATTTTAGCTTGCGCCAGCCTTAGCACATCAGGAACACCCGCCGAGAGTGGCACCAACGCGGGCTGACGGACGGTCCCGGTAGCGGGGGTGTCCGTCGCGGCTGCGGGAGTGGAAGAATTTTGCGCCGCCCCCTCCGCTGTGGCATAAACCAACCCCGCCACGCTCACTACCACCGCCAGCGATTGCCGAAGGATCAGGTTTTTCATAAGCAGCTTTGGTTTCGTTGCCGATTGACTTTCGCGGAGGCCAGCCCATTCGTCAAGTCTGACAGTTACGGGTTGCCCGCCGCCGGCTTGGGACTGTGGCGGGCTCGGGTAACTGGCGAGAGCCAAAGCGAAAGCTTTGCGGTAATTTTGTTTGACAAGTGTAACACAAACGATTACTTAAAGTTCAGTTTATGCGAACCAGTTGTCGTTTTGCCATGGCGGTCCATGTGCTGGCCGTCCTCGCTTACAAGGAGGGCGATCGGGTGACGTCCACGTTGTTAGCGGGTAGTATCAACACCAACCCGGTCATGGTTCGTCGGCTGCTGTTGGACTTGCAGCGCGCCAAACTGGTGGAGACTTGCAAAGGGGCCGGATCAGGATCTCGGCTGAGCCGTTCTCCCGGTCGCATCAATCTGGCCGAAGTCTTCCGGGCGGTTGAGGATTCTGAGAGCTTTGCCACGCCGAATCGCAAACCGAATGCGGCCTGCCCGGTGGGGAATTGTATCCGGGAGACCTTGAATCGGATTTTTCTTTCCGCCCAGAACGCTTTGGAACGGGACCTGGAGAAAACGACGCTGGCGACCCTCCTGGATATGGTCAAGACCTCCGGCGCTTGTGGGCAAAAAAAAGTCAGTTGACGGTCTCTTTTTTTGAGTAATAATGTAACAACTGAAATTACATAAAATGAGAAATGAAAATATGAATTTGAATTATAGCTATGGCCGGGGCGGGAAGGGGAGCGTCGGCCGGCGCCTTGAAAAGGCGGGCGCGGCCGCGGGCCCGAGGTTGCGGCGGCAAATTTCCACCGCCAAAGCGACAATTTTTGCCGAGTCGTCCCCGGCGCTCACGGCGCAAGTGCACCTGCTACGGTTGGCGTTGAATGAGGCCGAGGCGGTGGCCGGGCAAACGCTTTATCCCGAGCTCGTTTTCCCTGTCCTCGCCACAGAAAAAGTTCAAGCGGTCATCGCCTGGGTCGCCCGTCAGCAAACCGTGCGGCAGACCAGCGCGGTTTTCGCCCTGGCCGCCTGAACGGATGTCAGCGGATCGTGACCATGAATCCCGGACAAAAAAATAAAATATGAAACCAACCATTGAAATCAACGAGGCGAACTTTGAAGTTGAAGTTCTCCAATCCACGGGGCCAGTCCTGGTGGACTTTTGGGCCGAGTGGTGTGGGCCGTGCAAGATGCTCGCGCCGGTGCTAGACGAAATTGCCACGCAGCAATCCGCTCGTGTGAAAGTTGCCAAGGTCAACGTGGACGAAAATCCTGCGCTGGCGGCGCGGTTTGGCATTCAGTCCATTCCGACCCTGCTCTACATCGCCGACGGCCAAGTGCGTCAGCGGAGTGTGGGTACGGTCAGCCGGCAGGAAATTGCGCTCACCCTCGAAAGCTTGGCGCTGGCGGCCTGAGCCGAACCTTTTTCTCCCACCCGATCAGACCTCAAACCTTAACTAACGAAAGAACCGCAATAGTATGAATTCGATTCCTCCCCAACAATTGTTGGCTCAACTCAACTGGCGCTATGCGACGAAACAATTCGATCCGCAGCGCAAGATCAATCCCGAATGCTGGGCGGCGCTCGAAGACGCTTTGGTGCTCAGCCCATCGTCGTTCGGCTTGCAACCTTGGAAGTTCTTGGTGGTCACCGACCCGGCGATGCGGGAAAAGTTGTTGCCCGCCTCCTGGGGGCAACGGCAGGTGGTGGACGCTTCGCATCTCGTCGTTTTCACCATCAAACAACATCTCAGCGAGCAGAGCATCGCGGCCTACGTAAACCGGATGGCGGAAGTGCGCGGCGTGACGCCCGAGTCCCTGGCGGGTTATCGCGACATGATGGTGGGCAGCCTTATCAAGGGCCGTGACGAAGTCGCACGGCAACTTTGGGCAGCGAATCAAGTCTATCTCGCGCTGGGCAATTTCCTGACCAGTGCCGCCCTCTTGGGGATTGACGCGTGCCCGATGGAAGGCATCGAGCCGGCGCAATACGACAACATTCTCGGCCTCAATTCCCAGAGCCTGCGCACGGTCGTCGTGGCGACGGCCGGTTATCGCGCCCGCGGCGACAAGTCTGCCGGCGCGAAAAAAGTCCGCTTCGCCAACGCGGACGTGCTGGCTGAAGTTTGAAACCCAAGCCGGATGGTCATCAATTTTTGCCCTGCCACGCAACCGCGAACAAACTATGAAAATTGCATTCAAACCGACTGCTGGCGCACGGAAAAACCAGCCTACGTCACCGCGCTTGGAATTGATCTCGTCCCGACTGGCCAAACCACGATCGGTTGGGGCTGATTTGCCGTTCGGGTCGGAACGGGCGCCGGCGCGATCCGCCTACGCACATGGTGACTCGTTGCAACTTTATCTCAACGAGATTGGCCTGGTGAAGCTGCTGACGCCGCAGGAAGAAATCGTGCTGGCCCGACGGATCAAGCGCGGGGACCAACAGGCGCGCGAGCAGATGATCAAGGCCAACCTGCGCTTGGTCGTGAAAATTGCGCGCGATTATGACGGACTGGGACTGCCGCTGCTCGATCTCATCAACGAAGGCAACCTCGGGTTGATGAAAGGGGTCGAACGATTTGACCCTCGGAAAGGCGCGAAGCTTTCGACTTACGCGTCGTGGTGGATCAAGCAGAACATCAAGCTGGCCTTGGCCAACCAATCGAAAACCATCCGCCTGCCGGTGCATGTCGTGGATAAAGTGGCTCAGCTCCGGCGCGCGGAAAGGAAGCTGCACGAACTGCTGGAACGCGACCCGACGGATGAAGAGCTGGCGCATGAATTGCAAATCGACCTCCGCCGCGTCCAATTGTACCGGCAGGCGGCTCGCGCCCCGGTTTCGCTAGACGCACCGATTGGTGATGACGATTCGAATCGGGTCGCGGATGTGGTGGCGGACCCCAATGCGGCAGCGCCGTTTGATCGGGTCCTTCTGGAAACCGATACCGAGTTGGTTAAGGAAGTTCTGACCACTTTGGATAGGCGGGAAAACGAGATCCTGGCGCTGCGCTTCGGACTGAAGGACGGCCAGGAAAGATCATTGGAAGAGGTCGGCAAGCATTTTGACCTCACGCGCGAACGCATCCGGCAGATTCAGGAGCAGGCCCTCAGGAAACTGCGGTCGAAAATGGAGGAACGGGATCAACCGGTCGCGAAAGAGGCGATCGCCTTCGCGGTGGCGGCGTGAAGTCGGCATTCCAAACCCAGAGGTGGAAGGGAGAGAAACCTCCCAACCTGGTTGGGCGTGGTGGTGGCGAACTGAAATCCGGGAAGGGCCGGCGCGCCGCCGTGGTTCGTCGACTGAATTGCCCTGGGTAAACACTTCGGCGGTCAGAGCGGCTACGCCATCAGCGCCCGGTTGCCGCAGCCGTCGGCGGACCGGGGAGGGGGATGCTTGCGCAGCCGGGCAAGCTTGGGATCAGACGGTCGCAAGCGATACCCCATAAGTCCCAGTGGCCGTCGATGTAGTTGCCGTTGTCGGGTAGCGGGCAGGCTTGCGCGTACAGAAACCATTTGTCAGCGATCTGATACAGCGCCGGTGTGGCCACGTGGTACATCGTCTCGTCGCGATACAAGCCAGCCCACTTTGTCTGGAGCAAGGCATCGACATCTAATTGCACCCAGCCGGCGGAAGGGTGTTGGCTCACCGCGATGACAGGACGCCAGCGTCGGCCGGCAGACGTGCCGACTTCGATGGCGAGCACATAGGTGTCGCCAATTTTGGAAACTTGATGCCACTCGTAATAGGCGGCGGGCGTCGACCGGAAAATCTGGCCCATGCCGCGCGGATCGTTCTGATTGAATTGTCGCGTCCAGGCTTTCCCGTCGTGTGAGGTTGCCAGCCGGAGACCCGGGAGAATTCCGTCTTGGCCGCGATAGGAGTAATACATGAACCAGTCCCACCGCCGAGCCTGGAGATTCCATTCGCGCAGTACCGCCGCCTGCGAGGCCATTTGCTCGAAATAGGGCGCGGACGGTTCCGGCGCGAGCACCGGCTGTAAGCCCACGCGCTGGATGTTTGCGGGCGTGATGTCGGAATAGCCGTCGACCCCGGCGGGACAGATCGCCAGTCCGATACGGTCCTGAATCGAGTTGGTGGTGCCGGAATAGTAGAGGTAGTACGCATCCTCCTCCGCGAGGTAGAGCACAGCGTCGAGCCGGATGCTCCCGGAATCCCAGCCCTGGGTCCCGGGGCGGAACACCGGGTTGTGCTCGTCCTGATGCCATGCGAGCGGATCGGACTTGAGCGCCCAGGCCTTGCCGATGAAACAAAGGTTACGGTTGGTCGCCGGCACGCCCGAGTAAAACATCACGAGGCGTTGCGGGTTTTTCGGATTTGGGAGGATACACGGCTCTTGTACTTGCTGCGACTCCCACGCTGCGGTCGTCCGATTGATGATGACTCCGCCGCGGATTCTACTGCGGGAAACATCTGCATCTGCGGCGAAGATTGGCGAGTGCGAAGCCAACAATTGGAGGGCAACGCCAATTTCGAACAATCCTATTTTGCCGCGGGCGAGCCGCCGTGGTTGCCGCGTTGGTCCGGAACGGGCGGCAGCGGTTGCGGTCGCTGCGCGTTGCCTCCTGCGCCTGCGGCCGCAGAAAATAATCAACGCGGCGCAACCTGTCCGCGCCCGTCGCAGGCGGGCTAAGCCGACTTCAAGCAGCAGGAATTGAGCGTCGGCCTCCTGCCTTCGGTGCCAAATCATCGCGCCGGGGTTTTTCATCGGGTGCGTTTAGGGCGAGTTTGCGCCGGGGCGACGCGGAGCCAAGCTTTCTCACCCCGCGTCACAACGGCATGAAATTTAGCACGCGAATCATTTCGGCGGTGGCCACCGCGCCGAGAATGATGGAGATGATCCACAACGGTTTCTTTTTCACAATCAAACACACCGCGCCCAGGGCGATGGCGATTTGAAAGAGCGTGATGGTTAACCCCATCCCCTTGGAATGTTCCGCTGCCCGGGCCGCCGTGGAGCGCGCCGCATCGCGCGTCGCTTCAAACTTTTTCGCACTGGCTGTGATCTCCGCCTTTTCCCGCTCATACTTTTCAATCTTGGCTTGCAATTTTTCCACCAAACCCGTGGTCGGTAGGGTGGCGGCGCGCGCGTGCTCCAGTTCGATCTCGTAAAGATTCTGTTTGATGGATTTGGCCTGGTAAAAGGACCATTGGTCGGACGCTTCGGACTGATTAAAAGTGGCTTCGTTCATCTCCTTCAGCGTGCGCGTGGTAAAGCCACCCCCCTTGAGCGTGGCCAGGCCCGCCAGCACCGCCACGCATACCATGGTGAGCGACACGTATTTGGTCCAATGCTCGCGTTTTTCCTTTTCCTTTTGGGCCGCGCGATCAGCTTTTAGTTCCGCCACCAACTGTTTCAATTCATCCATCTCGTCGGTTTGCATGGTTTTTGATTTCCAAAACAATGTTCTCTGCCCAAGGCGAATTTAACGTCGGTCAATCAAACCTGGCATCGCCGTGCTCCAGCGGCGCCGCCAGCATCCGGCGCCCAACTGCAGCGCTTAATTGCGCGCCCCGCCCGACGGCCGCCACCCGCGAGGCCGGCTCAATACGTCCGCGACGCGGGGTGGCCTTGGGACGCTGCGGGGGGAGTGCGCATCCCCGGCGCCGCGTTCCCGCCGTCCGGGCGTTGCTGCAAGTTTTGCTGGCGCAGCAAGAGTTCATTGGCCATGGCCTCCGCATTCTCGTACCGGGTAAAATCATTGGGCGGCTCGAACCGGTCGGGCGCTGATTTCAGCACGCGCACCTGAGAAAGCAACACCGTGGTGGTGGGATAGTCGCCGATCGCCACCACTTTTAATGGGATCTCCTTCAGGTCCTCCGCCCGCCAGACGCGGAAGCGGTGAGTCGTGCCGTCGCTCGACCCCGCGGTGATTTGCTCCGGGTGGCATAGGTGTCCGTCCAAATTTTCTGAGGGAGCATTTTCGGGATCGGGGGCGACGGTGAAATTGGTATAGCGCCAAGACGTTGTGATGGGGGCGTAGGCTTGCAAGGCTTCACTCAGAGCGTAACCGCTGCTTTGACTTACGTGCCAAATAAAACTGAAACTCTGGCCCCCGCCGGACGGGGAGTGGCCCTTGGCCGCGGCGGGCGTCCACAAAAGCCAATCGGGCTGCGCCCAGAGTGTACCCGTGAGCGAGGGTGGGGTGTTGGCGGCTGCCGCAGTCGAAATCACCGTTACGTGGGCATTGAATCCCGCGGCATTGCTCGCGAGCAGGCTAACTGGACCGGTGAGCAGCGCGAGGGTCTCGGCGGGAGAGAATCCTCCCATCTCCGTCAAGCGCCCGCCCCCACTTTGAGAATGGGCGCAGCCCAGCAGGCCCATACCAAGGGTGGAAACCGATGCAAGGCGCATGGCCGCCGCCGCGATTCGCTGGCTCAACCGAAGTTTGATTTTGCGGATACTCATATTCATATCCTGTTGGGAAATTATTTCCGAAATTCGTCTACGTTGCACGTCTTTTAGCGGCTCAACTGCGGTTTCGCCGACGGGCTGTCGGCTCGCGGTAGCCCAGCGGTTCGCAGCGCATCACCAGTCCGCGATGTCGCAGGCGGTCCGTCTGCGTTACGGATTGAGGCACAAATCGCGGCGCTGCGCGATCCTGAGGACCTTTGCTTCCGTGAGCCTCGTCGTCCGACGGCCGGCCGTGAGCGCTTGATCAGTCGTCCGAGAGAGACTGGAGAAAAAACGGCAGCTCGACGCAGGCGACGTCGCGAACATACCGTCCGGTTCTTGCGCAATGGCGACGGAGCGGGTTTTCAATTCAAACAAGCGGGCGAGGGACGCGTACTTCCACCCGCGCCATCGTCCTTCGGGCCGCCGGGTTCGCCAATCTTTGCAGGGCTTGTCGCAAGAAATGACTGGCATCTGAATTCGCCGTCCGCATACTCTGCCGCAGCTTATGGCAACAAAATCACTCAGGTTCTGGAGCGTATTCTTCCTCATCACCCTCGGGCTGGCGGTCTGTGCTTCCGCCAGCGAAGCCGACATCAAAATCCCTGATCTCTCGACCGTGAAGTTTGCCGGTCTCGGCGGCGTCAGCGGGATAACCCTGATGCATCTCGGCATCGGCATCTGCGTCATCGGGGCCGCTTTTGGCCTGGTGCAATATGTGCAGACCAAGAACCTACCCGTCCACGAGAGCATGGCGAACGTCTCGAACACGATCTGGGAAACGTGCAAAACCTATCTGTTCACCCAGGGCAAATTTCTCGCCATCCTCTGGTTTTTGATCGCGGCGTGCATGGTCTACTACTTCAAGGTGCTCCAGGGGAATACAGCGGGTCATGTCATCGTCATCCTGCTCGCGTCCATCCTCGGCATTCTCGGCAGTTACGGCGTGGCCTGGTTCGGCATCCGGATCAATACGGTTGCCAATTCCCGCACCGCGTTCTCCGCGCTCAAGGGCAACCCGCTCGCCACGCTCGGTATCCCGCTCCGTTCCGGCATGAGCGTGGGTTTGCTGCTCGTCGCGGTGGAACTGTTCTTCATGATCAGCATCCTCATCTTTCTGCCGCAGGAACTCGTCGGCCCGTGCTTCATCGGCTTCGCCATCGGCGAATCCCTCGGCGCTTCGGTCCTCCGCATTTGCGGCGGCATCTTCACCAAGATCGCGGACATCGGCTCAGACCTGATGAAGATCGTCTTTAAATTGCCCGAGGATGATCCCAAAAATCCCGGCGTGATTGCGGATTGCACCGGCGACAACGCGGGCGACTCGGTGGGGCCGACGGCGGATGGTTTTGAAACTTACGGGGTGACGGGCGTGGCCTTGATCGCGTTCTTGGCCCTAGCCCTGGCGGCCAGCCCGACGGTGTGCGCCACGCTCATTATCTGGCTGTTCGTCATGCGGGCGTTGATGATTGTGACCTCGCTCGCCTCCTATTTCTTGAACGAGGGCATCAGCAAAGCCATGTTCAGCGGCCAGAAGGATTTCGATTTCGAAGCGCCGTTGACGCATTTGGTGTGGATCACCTCGGCGGTGTCCATCGCCGTGACGTTCCTCGCGAGTAAACTGTTGCTGGGGGACTTCAAGGATGGCGCGGGGGCAGTCCAACCCGCGCTGTGGTGGGTGCTTTCGGCGATCATCAGTTGCGGCACCGTGGCGGGCGCTCTGATTCCGGAGTTCACCAAAATCTTCGTTAGTACCAAGTCCCGGCACGTCAAGGAAGTGACGAACTGTTCCAAGCACGGGGGCGCTTCGCTCAATATTCTTTCGGGCTTTGTGGCGGGCAATTTTTCGGCCTTCTGGATGGGGCTGATCATCATGCTCCTGATGTTTGTGGCGTGGCAGTTTTCCACGCAATCGGCGCTCATGGCCATCATGCCGCCGCAGTTCGTGTTCGCGGCCCCAATTTTTGCGTTCGGCCTCGTGGCATTCGGCTTCCTCGGCATGGGGCCCGTGACCATCGCGGTGGACAGCTATGGACCCGTCACCGACAACGCGCAATCCGTCTGTGAACTGAGCCAGATCGAAGGCCGCAAAGGCATCAAGGCCGAGATCAAAAAGGATTTCGGTTTCGATGCGGACTTTGAGAACGCCAAGTATCAGCTCGAGAAGGGGGATGGCGCCGGCAACACTTTCAAGGCCACGGCCAAACCGGTGCTCATTGGGACGGCGGTCGTCGGGGCCACCACGATGGTGTTTGGCATCATCATGCTGCTCGAAAACATGTTTGGCGGCGTGGTGAACAAGCTCTCGATCGTGCAGCCCGAAATTATCCTCGGCCTGATCATGGGCGGCTCGGTGATTTACTGGTTCACGGGGGCTTCCTGCCAGGCGGTCGTGACCGGCGCGTATCGCGCGGTGGTTTACATCAAGGAGAACATGAAGCTCGACGCGACCACGGCTTCGGAGAAGGACAGCAAGGAAGTCGTGCGTATCTGCACCGTTTATGCGCAGAAAGGCATGTGGAACATTTTCATCGTCGTGTTTTGCTTCGCGCTCGCGCTGCCGTTTTTCAATCCCTACTTCTTCATCGGTTACCTTATCGGCATCGCGTTCTTTGGCTTGTTCCAGGCCATCTTCATGGCCAATGCCGGCGGCGCGTGGGACAACGCCAAGAAAATCGTCGAGGTGGACATGCGGCAGAAGGGCACCGAACTCCACGCGGCCACGGTGGTGGGCGACACCGTGGGCGATCCGTTCAAGGACACATCGTCCGTGGCGCTCAATCCGGTGATTAAATTCACCACGCTCTTCGGTCTGCTCGCGGTGGAAATCGCCGTGACCATGAAGGACCAAACGATGAAGACCGTCATTGGCTCCGTTTTCTTCCTCATCGCGTTGGTGTTTGTCTATCGCTCGTTCTACGCCATGCGGATTCCGGAAGACAAATAAGCGGGGGCCGTTCCAAACGCCCGCTTCCGATTGACCGCGCCAGAAAGCGGTGGTGCTATTTCCCGTCGATCCGGCGCTTGCCGCTCGACTCGACCGCGGATTAACTGCTAAGCTGGGCGCGTGACCAATCTCTTGGTGAGTGTGGTAAGCGCGCTGGTCGCCACGAATCAACCCGTGGCGCTCACCAATGCTGCGGACGGCTTGACCAACGCCGCGATGGTGGCCCCAGACCTCAACGATCCCGTCGAAAAACAGTACCACAAATTGATGGACGACGATGACACGGCGCAGGCCGAGGTGGACAAATGGATCCGGGATAATCAGGAATTCGTCACCGCCGGCGCGGGCGTGTCCGCCGAAGTCATGCGCCAGCGCATCCTGGATCGTTTTGCGCCGGTGCGCCAAGGGTATGAAGCCTTCCTCCAGCAACACACCAATCACGTTCGCGCCCGGATCGCCTACGGAAGTTTTCTCGATGACATCCATGATGAAGAAGCGGCGATGGCGCAACTCGAACTGGCGCGGGAACTCGATCCCAGCGAACCCTCGGTCTGGAACAACCTCGCCAATTTCTACGGCCATAACGGCCCGGTGACCAAAGCCTTCGACTATTACACGCAAGCGATCGCCCTCAACCCGAAGGAGCCCGTCTATTACCACAATTTCGGCACGACGGTTTTCTTATTCCGCAAGGATGCGCGGGAGCATTACCAGCTCAACGAGCAACAGGTGTTCGACAAGGCCCTGGCGCTGTATCACGAGGCGATGAAACTCGCCCCCAACGATTTCCCACTCGCCTCCGACGTCGCGCAGACCTTTTACGGCATCCGGCCGCCGCGCAACGACGACGCCCTCCGCGCGTGGACCAACGCCTTCAATCTGGCGCAGGATGACATTGAGCGGCAGGGGGTGCATACCCATTTTGCCCGCGTGAAAATACATGTCGGTCGCTTCGACGAGGCGCGGCTGCATCTGGAGAACGTCACAAACGAGATGTATGCGGAATTGAAACGCCGACTGACGCGCAGTCTCAACGAGGAGGAGACCAAAGCCATGGTTACCAATGCCCCGCCCAGCGAGGCGGTGAAACCGTGATCCGCGCCGGATATACCACCGTCCGCAAGTTCCGGCGGCGCCCACCAACTTGCGTCGGATGAACCAAACATTTCCGCGAATTGATTTTCATGCCCCGACGGCGACCGCGGCGCTCGCGGCCGGCAGCAAGGACGTCATTGCGGTGAGTGCGGGCGACGACCCGCTAAACGAACCGGCGGTGGGCCTGCTGGCCGAGGCGGTGCGGTTGCTGGGGCCGGGCGGACGGCTGTGGATTTATGGATCGCCCCGCGAACTGGCCGGGTGGGGCGAGCAGCTGCTGACGGCGTCCGCCCCAACTGGACCGATGGTCTTTAAGTATTGGATCGCGCTGGATCTGGCCGAGCGCCCTCGGGATCACTTTCTGCAACCGAACCACCAGGGACTTTTGCTGTTCATGAAACGCGACGTGACGCGAAAATCTCCAACGCAGTTTCGGTTGAATACGGCGGAAGTCCGCGTGCCGCATGTGAATTGCGCCGCGTGCGGGTTGAACGTCAAGGATTGGGGCGGCAAGAAACACTTGATGAATCCGCGCGGCGCGGCGCCGGCGGACGTGTGGCGGGATCTGCCGCGCCGCCCATTGCGCGATGGGGTGATCCCGGCAGACGTGCTGAGTCGGATTAGTATTCTCAGCGAAGCCACGGTGGAGAACAGCCTGCACTTGGCATTGCCCTCGGACTTGAAATCCTCCGCGCGCGTTCTGCTAGGGCAGGGTGAGCCTCCGGCCGCCGCCGCGGGTAGCGAGGGCAATGACTTCAAACTCACGGCCCTGGAATTCGACCATGTTTATCTGGGCGATTGCGTTTCATTTTTGCGGCGGGTGAAGGCGTTGCATCCCGGCGGGGTGTTTGATCTCGCGTTTGCCGATCCGCCCTACAACTTGCAAAAGAACTACGGCAAGTGGGATGATGCGCTGGCCGAGCAACATTACCTGGATTGGTGCCAGGCCTGGCTTGCAGGTATGGCAGACACCCTCAAGCCTGGGGGCAGCCTATTGGTGCTGAATCTGCCGAAGTGGGCCGTTCATCACGCAGCGTTTTTGAATCGGCGACTGGACTTCCGGCACTGGATTGTTTGGGAAGCACTGTCCGATCCGCGCGGCAAGCTGATGCCGGCGCATTATGCGTTGCTTTATTATACCAAGCCCGGCGGCAAACCGACCTTCAACTACGCGCCCGTTGGTACCAAGTCACGGAGCCACTTGGTTCAACCACCCGATTCATTGAAATATTGTTTGCGCGCCAAGTGTGTGAAGTCGCGCAAGGCGGCGGGCGATGACGCGAAGGTGGAGTTGTCCGACATCTGGTCCGACATTCACCGGATCAAACACAAGCGCGACCGCGACGCGCACCCGTGTCAGTTGCCGGAGAAGTTGATGGAACGAATCATCAAACTCACTACGCGGCCGGGCGACGTGGTGTTCGATCCGTTTTGCGGCGCAGGCACGACGGCGATGGCCGCCGTTAAACTCGGGCGGAAGTTTGTGGTGACCGACGTCGATGCGGATTATGTCCGCATTACCAAGGACAAGCTGGCGGCGATGAGCGAGCACATGGACTTGTTCGGCGAATTCGCCGTGCCGCGCGCCTCGGTGCTCCGGACGCGGGGTGAAGTGTCCAAGCGGGAGATCGAGCTATACCTGCAAGCCCTAGCTCGCAAGCTCGGGCGCGTGCCGACGGAAGCCGAGGTGGCCGCCGACCGACCGGGGCTGTTGCGCGAAATTGATCTGACTTACGCCACCCGTAGCGCTGCCTTCAAGCGGGCGAAGCTGGCGCTTTAATCGCCGGGAGATCGGTAGCAGCGGAGCTTCCGGTCGGCCGTCGCGCGCGGCTTATTCCGCCGGGCTGGGGACTCAACGCTCCATCCGGCCGGCTGGCCGACGCGACCATTTTCAAATCGGCGTCAACTTGCGCGCCCACCGTCGCACATTCATTTCCCCGGCAGCGCCAGATCCAGCACGATGGCCAGCGCGGACAGGATGAAGATGGCCAAGTAATTCCAATCCTCCGGCGACTTGCGGATGGAGTTCAACAAATACAGCGCCGCCGCGCGGTCCTCGGCCGTGAGCGCGGTGCCGGCGTGGATTTTTTCGATAATGTTGGACTGCGCGATGGTGCGCTTGCGGCGCTGCGAGATGAAATAGCGGTAAATGAAGAACACCATGTACCCAAGGACGCCCAGATACCAAACGGGACGGACCCAGTGGGGATCAAATTTCTGCAACAGGATGATCGCGCGGAACGCCACCGAGGACAGCAGGCCCACGATGAAGAAGCCGACGATCACGGGTTTGGGAATGATTTTGGGTGTGGCGGACATAAACCTGGCTTTAGCTTTAGAAAGGAACGCGCCGCGCAGCAAGCGGCAAACTTGCCCGCGATATTGCCATTGTGCTATCCGGGCGCCGGGGAAATAATCCACCGCATGGAAAATGAAGCTCCGGCCGCCGAAATAAATCCGCGCCGTACCTGGCCGTGGGTACTGGCGGCGTTGCTGCTTTTGGGCGTCGTGCTGGCGGTGGTGTGGGTTCGAGCTGAAGCCCGGCGGATCCATGAGCAACGCTCCCCCGAGATGCCGGCGACCGGCGGGCCGTTGCGGTAAGCCTGTAGCCAACGATAAATTGAAAATTCATCGTGCCGATTTGGCCTCGATGCTGTTTTCGTCTTCGATGCCTCCCTGGTTTTCCGGACGACGACAGCGCGGACGGTCGGCTGGGGTGAAATTGAGGATCGCCGCTTGGCAGTAGCCAACAAGTAGTAGGACAACCGTCGCGCCGGTCTCTAATCTCATCTGGAAGGGTTCTCCTCAACGCTTATCGAGCGAGCGCAACGCTCACAAAATAGTGAGGCCCGGGGGGATGAATATGGAGACCGGCGCGACGCCTGTCCTACGCGACCGATCGAGTCCTCACCGGCATTTCCCGTCGCATCAACCCGCGCTAGTCTTCCTGCGCCGGCGCCGATTCGTCTTCGCTGGCGCGTGGTTCGTCGCCGCTGCGCCGGGGGGCGTCACCACCTCGCCGTGGCTCGCCGCCGCCGCGGCGTGGTTCGTCGCCACCCCGTCGGACGTCCGGACGTTGGTGGACATTGCGCAAGGCACGGCGCAGTGATTCGATCTCCCGCTCGTCTCCCAACTGCTGACGTTCGGCCAGTTCCACCAGTTCCAAAACATCCTCCATTTGATCCGCCGCCCGTTTCAGCGCTTCGACGATTTCCATCACCTCGTCGATCGCCTGGCCAATCGCAGAACCAGGATGGGTCGGCGCGGCGATCGCGGCGCGCTGGACGGCGACGCGTTCGGTCAGACGTTGGATCCGTTGCAGCAAAGGCTTGGGGGCCGCACTGGGGGCCGTTACGGTCGCGGGAGGCGTCGCGGGGAGGGTCGGTTGCGCCAATGGTTCGGGGGAGAAAGTCTCGCCGGTCGTCGGCGCCGCTGACTCCGTGGGGGCTGGCGCCGTCGGGGCGGCGAGCACCAGTGGCTGCCGGTCGGCGGGAGTTGGTCGGGGGCGGTCGGCGGGGGCGGTACCAGGCTTGCGCCGTCCGCGCCCGCCGCGCCGCCCGCGATGGCGCCGGCGATCACCGTCGGCGGGTTTCGCGCCGGAAGTTGCGGAGGAACTGGGAATGGGTGCTTCGCTCTCGGACATGCGCGCCCAGCTTGCGAGGAACGAGTTTGAATGAAAAGCCAATTCGCTGGTCAGATAAATTCGTTGGACGCACCGCCGCAAGTCTCCCAACATCTGAAATCAAAATGATTGCGCCATCTCGAAAGCAAATGACCCGTCCCGTCCTCGCCCTGGTCGCCACCGCGGCGGCCTTGGCCCGGGTGTTGAACGTCTCCGCTGAAGTCACCAATACGCTGCCGCCCGCGCCGCGCCGGCCCAACATCATTTTTATTCTTGCTGATGATCTCGGTTACGGCGACCTCGGTTGCTATGGCCAGACTCGCATCAAGACGCCGAATCTGGATCAGCTCGCCGCCGAGGGCATCCGGTTTACGAGTTGTTATGCCGGCAGCACGGTCTGCGCGCCGTCCCGCGCGGCTTTGATGCTCGGTCAGCATACCGGCCATGTTTTTTTGCGCGGCAATTCCCAGAGCCTGCCGCTGCAACCGGAGCATGTCACCGTCGCGAAAATGTTGCGGGCCTCGGGCTACCGCACGGCCATGATTGGGAAATGGGCGCTCGGGGATGAGCACACGACCGGGTTGCCCGAATTGCAGGGGTTCGACGACGTGCTCGGTTACTTGAATCAGACGCATGCGCACGATTATTACACGGATCACCTTTGGCGGCACGATCCGGGCACCGGTTTCGACGGCTGGATCAATCTGCATGGCAATCTGGGCGGGAAACAGGTGGAGTATACCCACGATCTGTTCACCAAAGCGGCCCTTAATTTCGTCAAAATTAACAAGCCCGATCAATTCAATCATTATCGTCCATTTTTCCTTTACCTGGCGTACACGATTCCGCATGCCAATAACGAGGCCGGCGCGCGAACGGGCAATACCATGCAAGTGCCCAGCGCGGGACCGTACGCCGATGAACCTTGGCCCGCGCCGGAAAAAAACAAGGCCGCCATGATCACCCTGCTGGACGCGGACATTGGTCGCCTACGCACGAGACTGAAGGAGCTGAGGATCGACACCAACACGGTCATCTTTTTCACCAGTGACAACGGCCCGCATGCGGAAGGGGTGGACCCGAAGTTCCATGCGAGCGCCGGTCCGTTGCGTGGCCTCAAACGCGATCTATATGAAGGCGGCATTCGGGTGCCGATGATCGTGAATTGGCCGGCGCAAATCCGGCCCGGGCAGGTGAGCGATTTCGCGTGGGCCAACTGGGATTTCCTGCCGACGGCGGCCGACATCGCGCTGACGAAAGCGCCCAAGGCCATCGACGGCATCTCGATTTACCCGTTGCTAACGGGCCAGACTCAGACGAACCGGCACGAGTTTCTTTATTGGGAATTTCACGAGCGCGGTTTCCAGCAAGCCGCCCGGATGGGCGATTGGAAAGCGTTCCGGCCGCAAGCCGACGAGCCGCTGGAACTTTACAACCTCCAGACCGATGTCGGCGAAAAGGAAAACGTCGCGCAGAACAACCCGGAAGTGGTCGCGAAGTTCGAGGCTTATCTCAAGACGGCGCGCACCGAAGCGAGCGACTGGCCGATCAAAAAGCCCGAAAAAACCTCCACACCGGTTGAACCGGCAAAGCCGTAGCGCTGGCTTCGCCCGTCGGGGCGGCGACTTCTCGAGCTTCCAGTTCATGCTCGATTGTGGTTCGGAGCTGTGCCCACTTTGTCTGGGCTCCCAACCGCGGTGGGAGCGCGGGCGATTCCACGCTTGCAGCGCGTCGTCCAATCCGGAAGCACAAACAGCCTCGGCGGCCACGCTGGCATCATGCGCTGCGACCGGGCGCTGGTCGTGCCCCGGTGAAAACTACGCTCGAAAAAAAGCTCGCCTGCTTCAAGGTATTATATCAAGTTCACCGCATGAACCTCATCCAACCCATCGTGCGGTCGCAAAATCGGCGCCGGTTTCTATCCGGTCTTGGCTTGGCGTCCGCGTTTTTCGCCGTGCCCGGGGCGTTTGCCGAGGCGTTGCAGCTGACTCCGCTCCAGACCGAGGGGCCGTTTTACCCGGACAAACTCCCGCTCGATACGGACAATGATCTGATCGTCATCAACGACGCGCTGACACCGGCCGCGGGCGAAATCACCTGGCTTAACGGCCGGATCCTCGATGCGCACGGTGATCCGATCCGCAACGCGCTCGTCGAAATCTGGCAGGCAGACCACAACGGCGTTTATCTCCATCACGGCAGCGACAACGCCGGCAAGCGGGACGGAAATTTCCAGGGCTTCGGCCGGTTCCTCACCGGGTCGAGCGGCGAATACCAGTTCCGCACCATCAAGCCGGTGCCGTATCCGGGACGCACCCCGCACATTCACTTTGCGGTGAAGTACAAGGGCCGCGACAAATTTACCACCCAATGCTATATCCAGGGCGAACCGGGCAATGACCGCGATGGTGTGCTGAAAGGCATTACGGACCCAAAAGCCCGCGCCTCCGTCATTATCCCCTTCGCGCCGTTGAAAGCCTCGCGGGCCGGCGAACTCACGGCGCGGTTTGACATCGTCATGGGTTTCACTCCGGCGGCGTAGCTTCAGCACCTGAATGTTCAGATCCACTTAGGGTCAATCTCAAACCAACTTCCGACCGGTTTTATGAAAAAATTCCTGTTCGTATTGTTTGTCGTCTTGTTGACGGTCGCCGTCGGGCCGGCCCAGGACTGGGCCAAGGCCAAGCTCGAGAAATCTCCCCGCCATCTGGAGTGGGTGAAGGTGAAACACGGCGACCGCGAAGTGAATTGTTTCATCGCGTATCCCGAGGTGAAAGACAAGGCCACGGCCGTGATTGTCATCCATGAGATTTTTGGTTTGTCGGATTGGGTGCGCGGGGTGACGGATCAACTGGCGGAGGCTGGCTACATCGTGATTGCGCCGGATTTGCTTTCGGGCAGCGCGCCGGGCGGGGGCGGCACGGCGGAACTGGGGAGCGGCGATGCGGTGCGCAAGGCCATTTCCTCGTTACCGCCGGAACAAGTCACCGCCGATCTCGACGCCGTCGCGGAGTATGTGACCAAGCTGCTCGCGTGCAATGGCAAGGTGGCGGTGGGCGGCTTTTGCTGGGGCGGGACGCAAACGTTCCGCTTCGCGACGAACCACAAGGGTCTCAAGTCGGCGTTCGTGTTTTACGGCTCGGGGCCGGAAAAGGAGGCCGACCTCGCCCGCATCGGCTGTCCGGTTTACGGATTTTATGGCGGCAACGACAACCGGATCAACGCCACCATTCCCACTTCGACGGAGCTGATGAAGAAAGCGGGCAAGACGTATGAGCCGGTGATCTACGAGGGCGCGGGTCACGGTTTCATGCGCGCCGGCGAAGCCCCGGACACCAACGCCGAGAACAAGAAGGCGCGGGAAGAGGCATGGCAACGTTGGAAGGAAACGCTTAAGAAACTCTGAGCCACGGATTGCTAAGTATCACAAATTCGCGATCGACTCTTGGCGCGAATGCACAGATCTGTCACGATGAGATGGAGTGCTGTAAGTGGAACGTTCTCCTGGCGCGCTCAACTCGATCATGAGTAACCGATGGCGCTCATCGCTTTTGGTCTTCGCGTCGCTGTTGTTGACCTCGTGTCATCCAGGATATGAAATCGAAGTGACGAACAAGAGCGGACAGGATTTAGTTGTACTCTCGTTGGATAGCGAATTGAAGGCAACCTCGTATTCTATTGGAAACAATTAGGCGGTTCGGGTCAACGTTTGGTATAAACTCCAAGTGCGACATGGTGACGGAATTTGGAACTACGAAATGCCCGCGACTCCGTTGCCAAAAAATTATAGAAAGCGCATCGGTGTGAACAGGTATATTCACAAATACCAAGTCGAAAAAGCCGGTAGCATATACGTACTGTTGCCTGACTCACATGGGCCGACCACTGACCTCCCACCACAACCAGTCGGTTATCCGGTTCGGCCAAAGTAATCCGCAAGCTGGGTGGGTTGCCTCATTGGGCGGACATCCTCGGCATAGGTACGCCGACAGGAATCTACTTCGTCTGCGCAAAGAGCATGAACAGGCGTGGGCCGCGCGGTGTGGCCAGGGCGTACTGCTGCTCTTCCGGGCCATTCGGAACGGCGAGGCCGTCGCAATTCTTATCCGTGGCGGGCAGGCCGTCGACGAGCAGCATGTAGTGATGCGTACGATGGCCGGCGATGTCCGGAAGCGTCGCGGCCCACGAATCCCGCCCATTTTCGCGGAACAAGGGCACGCGTTGCCAGTCCGTAAATGAGCCGATGACCTCCACCGTTGCTGGCTCGGCCGTCTGGCCCGTCGGCAACCGCCAGCGGAAAACTTTGGCGTAAGTGGATTTGGGACCGACCGGAAGGCGCGCCAGCGAGGGTGAGGCGACGGCTTCATTCCGCAATGGCGGCGCCGACTCAGACGGCAACTCGTGAAGTTCGGAGTTTTTCAAACGATGCAACATAATCTGGTTTTGCGACGGCGGAAAATAGTTGTCGGGATTGCTTGATGCAAATGTTTTGAAGGGTTACCGAAAACTACGGAACATTTTTTCCTTGAACCGCTCCTCCAATTTGGCGCAGCGCATCCGCACGTTTGCCCAAGGTAGGGTCGTCACGCTGCGACGACCAGTGCCGCGTGCAGCGGCGCAACGGCCTCGGTAGATGTCTTGAACTGATGGTCTGCGCGGACAGATCGCCGCGGCGCTTTCCGCTCACGCGGCGCGAGCGAGTTTGTCGCGGGGTGACGAGTCCCTCCAACCGAAGTCACCGCGGCCGCGCCGATTGGTTGGCCGCAGCAAAGAGTTGAATTACGACGCAACTTTACCGCATGCTGGTCTCGGATAATGTTTATGATGAAACAATACTACGGTTTAGGTTCCGGCGTCTTCCGGCTTTTGGGTTTGCCCGTGATCGCTGTGCTCGTGATGGTTTTTAAGGCCGGCGCCGGCGACAGCGCCAATGCCATTCCCCGGGATTGGAACACCCGTCAGCTGGCGCTGGCGGAGGCGCTCGATCTGGCGCTGCAACAAAACGGCACGATTCTCAAAGGCAAGAGCGACCTCGAGGCGGCGTACGGCATCGTGGTACAGACGCGCGCGATCGCCATGCCAAAGATTCGCTTTGGGGCGCAGTTTCAGGCCATTGCGCAAAGTGCGGTGGATACGCCCGCGGGCACCACCTTCACGCTGGGCACGGATAAGAACTGGACCACGGAGGTTCGCCTCGTGCAATCCATTTACGAAGGCGGACGCATTAATGCGGCGCTGCGTGCGGCCAACTTGACCCAAGAGCGGGCCTTGCTGCATTACCAGGCCGTGGTCGCGGACACGTTGCTGGCGGTGCGCACCAATTACTACGCCATCCTGCTGGCCGGGCAACAGATTGTCGTGCGCGAAGCCTCGGTCAATTTGCTTCAGCGCGAACTGGATGATCAGCAACGCCGTTTTGATGCGGGCACGGTGCCGCGGTTCAATGTGTTGCGGGCAGAAGTCGCCGTTGCCAATGCGCGCCCGCAATTGATTCGCGCCCGCAACGCCGAACGGGTGGCCAAGAATAATCTCGTAAACCTGCTGGGTTACAACTTGCCTCGCACAGTGGGGGAGGATGTGCCGGTGCAATTGACCGACAAGCTGGACGCAGCGCCCTATCAAATTGATCTTGCCGCCGCGATCGGCCGGGCCTTGGAGCAGCGCCCCGAGCTCGGCGCGTTGCGCAAAACCGAAGCGTTAAGGGCGGAGGGGATTGTGGACGCCAGCGCCGGCTACAAACCCCGCGTACAAATTTTCGGTGGCTATGGGGACCGCAGTTCTTCCTTCAGCTCGGATTTGAGTACGGAGCGGCATGGTTGGTTGGCGGGCGCGCTGTTGACCTGGGACATTTTTGACGGCTCGCTTACGCGCGGCAAAGTCATGGAGGCCAAAGCGGTTCATCAGAAGTCCCAGACCGAACTGACGGATACGACCCGCCGCATTGAACTCGAAGTACGCACGGCCTACTCGGATTTCATCGAGGCGCGCGAAGTGTTGGAATCACAAAAGAAAGTGCAGGAGCAGGCCGAGGAATCATTGCGGCTTGCCAACGCCCGGGCCGACGCTGGCACCAGCACGCAACTTGACGTGCTCGATGCCGAGACCGCCCTCACCGAGGCGCGCACGACTCAATCCTCCTCCTTGCACGATTACGCCGTAGCGGTGGCTCGCCTCGAGCACGCGATGGGCGCGATGGCCGCCCCCCCGGCGCCGTAAGCCTGCCTCCCGGTTGCATTGGCGGCTCGCCTGCCAATGGCGTCGCCCGCGATTGCTCGACGGGCGAACTATTCATCCGCGGTGGAACTTCGCGTCCACAAGGTCAGGTTCTTCACCTCGCGCGGGGTGCTACCTAACAGGCGGGCGGCGGCGTAACCCACCCCAAACGTCAGGACGTTTCCAACGATGCCCGTGTAGTAGGAATCGAAACGCGATTCCACCGCCTTGATCCAGCTCGCTGGCAGCAGGCCGAGCGCGACCAGTGACATCGCGGCGGAGAAAACCACGGCACAGCCGATACCGATGCCGACGGCCCGACCGTCCACCCGGGTGGTGAGGAAGCCCAGCAGAAACAGTCCCAGCAATCCGCCGGCGAGAATGGATTGAAACTCCGTCCACAGATGCTGGAGCGTCATCGTCTCGGCGCGAAATAGCGACCACGCACCGGCAATCATGATGAGCGAACTGCCGAGTGTAATGGCTTTGGCGGCGCGAATGTAGTGGGTGTCCAGCCGGCCCGGAGCGAGATGGCGTTTGTAGAGATCCGTGATCGCAACCGAGGAAATGGAATTCATGGCCGACGACATGCTCGACATGGCGGCGGCGAGCACGGCGGCGACCACCAAACCCGTGAAGCCCGGACCCAACTGCGTGGTCACGAAGAAGGGCACAATGCCCTCCGCCTTGCGGACCCCCGATAGCATTTCCGCCGCGCTTGGGTCGGGGAACACCTTGTAGAAAACGTACAGTCCCGTTCCGAGGAGCATGAAATAACCCCAAGTGGGCAGACACGACCAGCAGCAGATCCACATCGCCCGGCGCGCGTCCTTCGTGGATTTGGCGGCACAGTAGCGTTGGACGACTTCCTGATTCGTCACATAATCGGTGAGCCATTGAATGACGCCGACCGCCAGGAGCATGACAACAGTTTTTCGCGTCCACGAAAAACCCCAGGGGATGGCGTGGATCTGGCCATCGCCACCCGGTTCTCCGAAAAGTAATTTACCGTCCGCGGCGGCCGTGGCGAACAGCTGCCCGAGGCCGCCGGGCAGTTTCCATACAATGGTCACCAGAATGAGCAGGCCGCCCGCGGTGAGGATGATGGATTGTACCACGTCGGTCCAGATCACTGCTTCCAGACCGCCGACGATGGTGTAGTAAGCCGTGACGGCGCCGCCGAGCAACAGACACACCGGCACGCTCCACCCGGTGAGCGTGTGCATGAGCAGGGCGACAAGGTATTGAATCATGCTGATCCGAATGCATTGCGCGAGGAGGAATACGCTGGCCCCATACACCCGAGTCTTCGGACCGAAACGCGCTTCCAGATACTCAAAGAGCGAAGTCACCTTGCCGCGCCGAAAAAAGGGCAGGAGATAGCGAGTCGCGATGAACACGCTCACGGGCAAGGTCAGGCAAATCAAGTACCGCAACCAGGCGGTTTTGAAAGCGTCGGCGGGATAGGCAACGAAA
>JANXWY010000337.1 GCA_025350905.1 Verrucomicrobiota bacterium | reverse complement strand
TGCCCGCCCCCTTCGCAAACTCCAGACTTTTCACCTCCGCCCGTTTGGTCCCATCACAATGACAATTGCTGCCCCCCATTCCAAGATCCGAGTGAGGGTCAGCTTGCACTTGCCGACGCGTGATACCACGCTGAAAATCCTTGTCGCGACCACCTATTCCCGCTTCCCGTTCACCAGCCGTTGGATGCCCAGTGGATTACCATCCTGGAGCGCGGCCGGTAATTGCGCCGCCGGAAAATTCTGATAACAAATCGGGCGGACAAATCGCGCCAGGGCCGCGGTGCCCACGGAGGTGAAACGTACATCCGTCGTGGCCGGATAGGGACCGCCGTGATTCATCGAAGGGCAGACTTCCACGCCGGTCGGAAAGCCGTTGATGATCAGCCGGCCCGCCTTGCGTTCCAGCAAGCGCAACAAGTTGCCCGCCCGCTCAAGATCGCCGGGGGAGCCGTGTACGGTCGCGGTCAACTGGCCTTCCAAATTGCGCGCGACCGCTTCGAGTTCCGCGATACTCTCCGCCGCGATCAGGACTGCGAACGGTCCAAAAACTTCTTCGGCCAGTTCCGGATGCCTGCGGAAATTCCCATCGTCGGTGGTCAGCACCATGGCTTCACCTTGCGTCTGCTTCGGGTCCGGTGCGGTTTGTGAGCGGGCGAGTAGTTTCACGCCGTCCACCTTCGCCGCGTGCGTCTGGCCCTGGTGGTAAGCCGCGCAGATTCCGCCATGCAGCATCGTTCCCGGGGCGACGGCTTCCAGCAACCCCGCCAAAGTTTTCTGGAGCTGCGCGAACGCGGGGCCCTGCACGCCCACCACCAGACCGGGCTTGGTGCAGAATTGTCCGACCCCCATGGTGATCGAAGTGCGTAACCCCTCCGCCAGTTGCGAGGTCCGCTCGCGCAGGGCTTCGGGCAAGATGAACACCGGATTCAAGCTCGCCATCTCGGCGAAAACGGGGATCGGATCCGGCCGCGCGGCCGCGGCGTCAAAGAGGGCCCGCCCGGCGACGCGCGAGCCCGTGAACCCGACGGCGCGGGCGAACGGATGCTTCACCAGCGCCACGCCGATCACTTGGCCGGAACCGTGCAGCAGCGAAATCACTCCCGCGGGCAAATGGGCGGCCACCACCGCCCGCCGTACCGCCGTCGCTACCAATTCGGAAGTGCCGGGATGACCGCTATGGGCTTTGACCACGACCGGATTTCCGGTGGCCAGCGCTGACGCGGTGTCGCCGCCGGCGACGGAGAACGCGAGCGGAAAATTACTCGAACCAAAAACAATGATCGGCCCGAGGGGCTGGAGCATCCGCCGCAGGTCCGGCTTGGGGACGGGTTGCCGGTCGGGGAGGGCCGTGTCAATCCGCGCCTCCACCCAGGAACCTTCGCGCACAAGCTGCGCGAACTGTTGGAGTTGGCCGATCGTGCGCGCGCGCTCGCCGATAAGGCGAGCTGGGGGCAAGCCGGTTTCCCGGTGGGCACGTTGGATGAGGTCATCGCCCAGCGCGAGGATTTCCACCGCGATGCCTTCAAGAAAATCCGCGCGCTGCGCCCCGGTGGTTTCGCGGTAGGACGCGAACGCGGCCTCGGCCATTTGCATCGCCGCATCCACGTCCTTCAGTTCGGCGGGGTGAAAAACGGGTTCGAGCGGGGTGCTATCCAACGGACTCAGGGCCCGGAAGCTCGCGCTGCTGCCGGATTCCAGTTGATCGCCAATGAAATTTTTGCCGTGCAAATTCATACGCGGGGTCCAGGTTCTATGTGGAGTCCAATTCGTTCACACGACCACCACCGGGTTGTGCAAGCAGCCAATGCCGCTGATCATGATGCGAATTTCGTCCTCCTCCGCCAGCGTAAACGACTCCGGTGGGACGATGCCGGTGCCGGTGAGCAATACCGCACCGTACGGGAACACCTGGCAACGAAACAGGTAGCCGGCCAGTTCCGCGAAGCCGCGTTTGATTTGGCCGACCGAGGTTGCGCCCGCAAAGGCCCGCTGTCCGCTCCGCCAGATTTCCAGCTGGATGCCCCACGCGCGGGCCCCGGCTTCGGAGGTGCCCAAGGTGATCCACGGACCGAGCGCGCACGAACGGTGGTAGGTCTTGGCTTGCGGGAGATAGAGGAGATTCTCGCCTTCGATGTCGCGCGAACTCATATCGTTGCCGATGGTGTGGCCGACGATCTGGCCGCGCGAATTCAGGACCAGGGCCAGTTCCGGTTCGGGCACGTTCCATTTGGCGTCGCTCCGGATCCCAACCGGTTCGCCGGTGGGCACGACTTTTTCTGGCAACGATTTGAAAAAAAGCTCCGGCCGTTCCGCATCATAAACCCGATCGTAGGCACTGGCGCTGAAATCGGATTCTTCCATGCGCGCCGTCTTGCTGCGCAGATAAGTCACGCCCGCCGCCCAAACTTCCTGTCGCTCGACCGGCGTGAGCAATTTGATTTCGGCCAAGGCCACGCGAGGCAAATTCCCCAGATTGATTTGTTCCAGCGCGGCCATCGGATTTTCGCTTTCCAGCAAGGGTTCCAGCTGCAGGATCCCGGCCGCGGTCAGATCCAGCGCGGCGGCTTCGTCCGTCACCAATCCGATGCGAACTTCCCCCAGTTGGTTTTGGAAACGGCAGACTTTCACGGGGAACTCACTTGGTTAAGGTGGCCGGGATGGAAATGGTGATCGCTGCTTTTGATTTGGGCAGCAGGAAACAGAGGCAGGCGGCGACCAACGTGCCGACGCCAATCACGGTGAAGGGGACCGCCGTCCCGCCGGTTTCCTGTTTGAGCCAGCCGAACGCGGCGGTGCCCGCCCAGCCGCCGATATTGCCGATGGCGTTGACGAGCCCCATGACGGCGCCCAGCGCAGCGCGGGGCAAGGTCTCGGCGGGGATCGCCCAGAAGGGTGCGAGGCTGGCGAACGGTCCTTGAATCGCAAAGCAGAGGAAACCGAACGAAAGCCAGAAGGAGTACTGCACTGCGATCACACTGCCGATGAGGCAGAAGCCGCTGATGAAATAAACCACCGCGACGTGACCGCGGCGCTCCTGCGTTTTGTCCGAGTGCCGCGAATTGAGCACCATGAACACCGCCGCCACGAGATAGGGAATGGCGTAGAGAATCCCGGTCTGCAATTTGGTGAAGCTCAAGCCCGGGGACTTGAGGGCGGAACTCAAATACGTATTGCACCCGTAGGCCGCGCAGTTGTGCAGGAAGTAAATCGGAATCATGACAAACACGGCGGGCTGCACGAGCGCCTTCCACAGCGGAATTTTTTCCGCGGTCTCCAGGTGTTCATCCTCGCGGCGGAGCGTCGTTTCGAGGTGATCGCGCTCCTCCTGGGAAATCCATTTGGCGTCGCGTGGGTGATCACTGATGAAATGCCACCAGATGGGCAGCCAGATAAACGGCAGCGCGCCTTCGGCGATCAGCGCCACCCGCCAGTTCCAGTGTTGGAGCAATTGCGCCGTAATCGGCGCCGCAAAGGCGACCGAAAGCGGCTGGCATAAAATCCAATACGCATTCGCCCGCGCCCGCTCGGCGCGCGGAAACCAGTGCGTCATCAACACCAGCGTCGCCGGGAAAACGCCGCTCTCGGCAATGCCGAGCAAAAACCGCATGACCCGGAACTGGCCGGCGGTCTGCACCAAACCGCAGCCCACCGCGCAGATGCCCCACGCCACCAAAAAGAGACTCACCACTTTGCGGGCACTCCAGTGGCTGGCCAGATAACCGCCGGGAATCTGCAGCAGCAAATACCCCCAGAAGAAAATGCCGATGGCGTTGCTCGCGATCTTGTCGTTCATACCCAGATCGGCCATCGCGGTGGAGAGCTTGGGATCGAACGCCAGCGCCACGTTGGTGCGATCAATGTACGAGATGGTGTACATGATCAGCGCCACGGGAATAATGCGCTGCCAGCGTTGTTGCTTCATAAGTCCGGGTTCGTTCGCGCTGGGTGTATCACCCGTGGCCGTGCGAGTCCACAAGGAATTCCACCGGCGCGCGCTCCGAATGTAAATCGCAGTTTCCCCTCGGCGGCAAAACTGTTTCAATGGCGCATGACTTCCCGCGAGGACGTGTTCGATTCCGGCGCCCCGGATATTTATCAGATTCAAACCCAAGCCCGCGGTCCGGCGGGAAGCCTGCCCCTGACGGAAGACTTGTTGCGGAACAGCCCCAGCGGGGATTTATTTGGTCTCTCCCAGAATGCCGGCATGGGCTGGAATCCGTCCGAACTCGGCCGCCAACAATTTCTCATCCTCAGCACCCAAGGCGGAGTGCGCGCGCCCGACGGTCAACCCATCGCGCTCGGTTATCACACCGGGCACTGGGAAATCGGACTGCTCGTGCAGGCGGCGGCGGAGGAATTTCGGCGGCGGAAAGCTATTCCGTTCGCGGGGTTCTGCTCGGATCCCTGCGACGGTCGCACCCAGGGCACGACCGGCATGTTTGACAGCCTGCCGTATCGGAACGACGCGGCCGTGATATTCCGGCGGCTCGCGCGTTCGCTGCCGTTGCGCGCGGGCGTGCTCGGCATCGCGACGTGCGACAAAGGGTTGCCCGCAATGCTGATGGCCGTGGCCGGCTTGCGCGATTTGCCGAGCGTGGTCGTTCCGGGTGGCGTCACTTTGCCGCCCACGACAGGCGAAGACGCCGGGGCGGTGCAAACGCTGGGGACGCGTTTCGCCCACGGCTTGGTTTCGCTTTCGGAAGCGGCGGACTTGGGCTGCCGTGCGTGTGCTTCGCCCGGCGGCGGCTGTCAATTTCTCGGCACCGCAGCCACGTCGCAAGTGGTGAGCGAGGCGCTGGGACTTTCGTTGCCGCACTCCGCGCTCGCCCCGTCCGGGCAACCGGTATGGTTGGATATGGCCCGTCGCTCGGCCCGCGCCCTCATTGGCTTGGGCGAACGCAAGCTCGCCACCCGCGATATTCTTTCTCCCGCCAGCCTCCAAAATGCGATGGTGCTCCACGCCGCCTTTGGCGGTTCCACGAATCTGCTGTTGCACATCCCTGCCATTGCCCACGCCGCCGGACTGAAGCTACCGACCGTGGAAGATTGGATTTCAGTTAACCGCCGCGTGCCGCGGCTGGTGAGCGTGTTGCCGAATGGACCGATCCAGCATCCCACCGTGCGGGTTTTTCTGGCGGGGGGCGTGCCGGAAGTAATGCTGCATTTGCGCGAGTTGGGGTTGCTCGACCTCAACGTCCTCACGGTTACCGGCCAAACTTTGGGTGAAAGCCTGGCTTGGTGGCAAACGTCCGAACGCCGGGCGCGTTTTCGAGAATTACTCGTACAACTCGACGGAGTCAGCGCGGAGGACGTCATCTTCGCGCCGGCGGCGGCCAAAGCGCGGGGCCTCAGCAGCACGTTGGTTTTTCCGCGCGGCAATCTGGCGCCGGAAGGATCGGTGATGAAAGCCACCGCCATCGATCCCAGCGTCGTGGATACGAATGGCGTTTATTATCGGGAAGGCCCGGCGCGAGTTTTTGTCAGCGAACCGGCCGCGATGACGGCGATCAAGCAAAACCGG
>JANXWY010000334.1 GCA_025350905.1 Verrucomicrobiota bacterium | reverse complement strand
AGAGCGGGCGGAACGTGCGGTGACTCGGGCGTGCCGCTGGACGCGGCACGACGGCTCGCAGCGCGAGCCGTTCTACCACCCTGACCGCCACTTCCAGTCGCACCTTTCCGCGGGCCGGGAATCGGTCAGGGGATCGCGGTCGCACCTCGACACGGCACCCCGTTGCGAGTTCCGCCTTCCGGCGGTTCGGGCCGCTTTTCACACCGGGCCGCGTAAACGCGGAACGCCGAACGACCAGTCCGCTCCTTGCGGGGGCATTGTCCGGAGGCGGCCGGCGGTCGTCGGGACGGAAACATTTGCTTTACGCGGGGCAACAATTTCCGAAGAGTAACAGGTCGTGGACGGATCAGAAACGTGCGCACCCTTTACAACATTTTATTCTGGGTCTTTTTCCTGGTGTCGTCGCCGTACTATTTCTGGCGGTTGCTGCGGCGCGGCAATTGGCAGGCCGGCTTTGGCGAACGCTTCGGCCAGTACGATACCAAGCTCAAGCAGGCGATCACCAACCGCCACAACCTCTGGCTGCACGCGGTCAGTGTCGGCGAGGTCAACCTTTGCACCCAGCTGATCCGCGCGCTCGAACCGCGGCTGCCCAACGCCAAGATCATCGTTTCCACCACCACCACCACGGGCATGGGCGAACTGAAGCAGAAGCTGCCCCCGCACGTCAGCAAGATTTATTACCCGGTGGACCGCCGGAAATTTGTTTCGCGCGCCCTCGTTACCCTCAGTCCTGAAGCCATCATTCTGGTCGAAGCCGAGATCTGGCCGAACTTCATCTGGCGCGCGACGGCCAAAGGTATTCCGCTCTTTCTGGTGAACGCCCGGTTGTCCGAACGTTCCTATCGCGGTTACCGGCGGTTCGGGTTTTTGTTCCGGCCGCTCTTCGCCGCGTTCACCGGAGTCGGCGCCCAAAGCGAGGCGGATGCGGTGCGGCTGCGGGAGATTGGCTGCCGGCCGGAGGCGATTCACATCGTTGGCAGCCTGAAGTTCGACGCCGCCAAACCATCCGGGCCGCGGAAGCTGGACGTGGCGGCGCTGCTGGCGCAACTCGGCGTGGCGGCGAATGCGCCCATCCTGGTCGGGGGCAGCACGCATGCGGGGGAAGAGGCCCTGCTCGCGGATATTTTTCTGCGGCTGCGGCCGCGTTTCCCGGAACTTTTTCTCATCCTAGTCCCACGGCACTTCGAGCGAAGTCGAGACGTGGGACGGGAGTTGGCCGCGCGTGGCGTGACCTTCGCTTTACGCAGCAAGCTCAAGGGCGATACCCAATTTGCGCCGGGGGAAGTCAACGGCCTGCTCGTTAATACCACGGGCGAATTGAGGTATTTTTACGAGCGCGCCACCGTGGTCTTCGTCGGCAAAAGCCTTACGGCGAAGGGCGGGCAAAACCCCATCGAGCCCGCCGCGCTGGGCAAACCCGTGGTCTGCGGTCCAAACATGCAAAACTTCACTGATGTCGTGGACCTTTTCCGGGCTCGGGACGCGGTGGTGCAGGTGCCGGATGCGGGGGCATTGGAGATTGCGCTGGCCGAACTGTTGGCCAGCCCCGCGCGCCGCGAACAGCTCGGCGGGAATGCCCTCCAGGTCGTGCACGAAAATCTTGGCGCCGTGGACCGTACGGTCGCGATGATCCTGAAAGGGGTCGAGAAAAGCGGCATTTACATAGCCCCGAAGCGCTGAGCGGGCGTTCCGGTGCCCACGGTAAACGCGGGAATTTTTCGCCGGGCGACGATGTCCCGGCGCCGCGGACGGCGAGCTACCCGCCCAAAATCCGGCGGCCTTCGTCGAGGAAAATGCCCTTGAAATTCATCTCCAGCGCCTGCGGATTGGTCGCCTTGGCCAGCGCATCCTTCTCGGACACCTTGCCCGCTTTTACGAGGTTGAACAGCGATTGATTGAAGTTCAGCATCCCGTCGTCATTGCCGGTTTCGATGGCGGCGGGGAGTTTGTCGAGGCGGTTTTCCTCGATCAACTTTTTCACCGTCATCGTGTTGATCATGATCTCCATCGCGGGCGTCATGGCGCCCGCGATGGTCGGGACCATGCGCTGGCAAACCACGGCTTGCAGCGTGCCTGCGAGCTGCCGGCGAATCTGTTCGCGCTCGTTGGCGTCGAAGAAATCCAGGATGCGGCTGATGGATTGTGCCGCATTGGTGGTATGCAAGGTGGACAACACCAGATGGCCCGTGTCCGCCGCGCTCATCGCCGAGGTGAAGCTGATGTCATCGCGCATTTCGCCGATCATGATGATGTCCGGATCCTGCCGCAAAACGTGTTTGAGCGCGTGATGAAAGGACAACGTGTCCAACCCGACCTCGCGTTGCTCGATGACGGACTGGTTATCTTCGAACACATATTCGATCGGGTCTTCGAGCGTGACGATGTGTTTCTTGAAACTGGCGTTGATGTGTTCCAGCATCGCGGCCAAGGTGGTGGATTTGCCGCAACCCGTCGAACCCGCCACCAGGACGATGCCGCGCGGGGCCTCGGCGATGGTGCGCACCTGCTCCAGCAAGCCCAGTTCCTGAAAGCTGGGCACATTGGTTTTCACGTAGCGCATCGCCAAACACCATTGGCCGCGTTGTTGAAACAAGTTGGTGCGGAAACGGCCAATCCCCGGCACGTAATAGGAAAAGTCCACCTCGCGCTCGTCTTCCGCCTTTTTGCGCAGGTGCGACGGCAGGATGCCCTCGACCACCCGGTTCATCCATTCCAGGGTCGGATGCGGACACTCAATGGCGATCAGCTCGCGATGGATACGGAACACCACCGGCGTCCCGATCTTGAGATGCACATCTGACGCTTGACCGTCCACGGCCGTTTTCAAAATTTTGTAGAACGTTTCCATGACGGCACCCTAACAAACCCTTGCGTCGGTACCAAACCGGAAAGTAACCGCTCCGCGACTCCGCGTGTGGGCGCGCCCAACACCGCCCTGCTCGTGATGGGTTTGCGGAGCGCCGATCTCTGATCCGGCGAGTTTCCGGCCAATGCACAACACTGCCGGGTCGGAGACCGGCGTTCCGGGCAGGGCCCAGCTGCGCACTTCCCGGTTGGCGACGGCTAAATCAAGCCTTGCCTCCGGCCCACCCGATGGGCCTAGCTTGGGTGATGAAGATCCATGCCACCATTACCGTCATCGGCCGCGACCAATCAGGGGTGGTGGCCCAAGTGACCAGTTTCCTTTTCCTCCAAAAGGCCAACATCGAAGCCCTGGAGGAAAAAGTTACGCGCGGCCAGTTTGGCATGACACTGCAGGCGACCTGGCCCGCCAACGAATGTACCGTGCCCACCATCCGCGCCGGTCTGGCCGGGCTCGCCCGGTCCTTGGGCATGGAAATCAAGCTGCGGTTCCTGGAGCCGCGCCGCCGCCAGCGCCTGGCGCTGCTGGTGACGCGGGAAACGCATTGTTGCGAGGCGGTCCTGGCCGCCTGCCGGAGCGGCGAGCTCAAAGCCGATCCCGTGGTGGTGATCGGCAACCATCCGGCGCGCAAATTCCGGGCGCACCCACCCGGGCTGCCGTACGTCCATGTGCCGTGGAACGACCGCGCGAAGGCCGAGTCGCGGGCGCTGCAATTGTTGGAGCAGCACGAGGTGGATTTCGTCGTGCTGGCGCGTTTCATGAAAATCCTCTCGCCCACGTTCGTGTGGCGCTATAAAAACAAGATCATCAATATCCATCCGTCGCTGTTGCCGAGTTTTCCGGGACCCAGCGCGTATCGGCAGGCCTACGAACATGGCGTCAAGATAGTGGGTGTCACCGCTCATTTTGTCAGCATGCACCTGGACGAAGGTCCGATCATCGCGCAAGCCAGTTTCGCCCTGTGCCCCGGCATGGAACTGGACGAGATCATCACCGGCGGTCAGCAACTTGAAGCCAAGGTGCTCGTCAAAGCCATCAAACTTTACCTCACCAAGCGGCTGGATGTTTATTGGGGGACGGTGAGGGAAGTTTAGCTTGGCTGGCGCAAGGGTGCTCCGGTCATTGCCGACACTTCCGAGTGCAGCTTGACCCTGCTCCCGGGGCACCGGTCTCCGACCCGGCGGGATGGGGAATCGCCCCCAACGCGCCGGATCGGAGATCGGCGCTCCGCAGGCAAAGGATGAGCGAGGGCAGCGGACGCGGTCTAGACCGCGTCGAAGTTTTCAAGTCAGATTCGTACCGTCACGCTTCGCTTTGCCCGGGGTAGCGATGCGTCGTCGGTGTGCGACGCTTTCCGTGCGCCAGGAGAATGATTTGAGGCGTTCCGCGCCAGCCGCTATGCTGACTGGCAAACCGATGAACCGGCCAAAACTTCAGCTCCGCGACGAACCCATGCGGCTCGCCCTGCGGCTCGCTCGGCGAGGCTATGGCACGACTTCACCTAATCCGATGGTAGGCGCGGTCTTGATGAAAGGCGGCACGATTATTGGGCGCGGCTGGCATCGCCAGGCGGGCGGGCCACACGCGGAAATTGAAGCGCTGCACGACGCGCAAAAGCGCGGCCACCATTCCAAGGGCGCGACGCTCTACGTGACGCTGGAGCCGTGTTGTACGCACGGTCGCACGCCGCCCTGCACGGACGCGATCCGGGCCGCGGGCATCCAGCGCGTGATCGTCGGCACGGTGGACCCGAACCCGAAACATGCCGGGCGCGGTTTAAGCATCCTGCGAGGTGCCGGCTTGGAGGTCCGGTTGCTAGGCCACGAACCAGGAAAAAGGGGTGACCCATCTGCCCAAAAACTGGCCGACGAATGTGCGGGTCTGAACGTGTCGTTCAATCATTGGGTGCTCCATCGCACTCCATTCGTCACGGTGAAGGCGGCCATGACCCTGGATGGCAAAATTGCCACGGCCAGCGGCGAGTCGAAATGGATCACGGGCGAAGCGGCGCGGGCTAGCGGAATGAAACTCCGGCAGGGCAGTGATGCAATTCTGGTCGGGATCAACACGATTCTCCATGACGATCCGAGTCTCACGGCGCGGAAGGAGATGGCGAATGGAAGCTGGAAGGTGGTAAAACCGATCCGACGAATTGTGTTGGATTCGATGGCCCGCACGCCGCTGAAGGCGAAAGTGGTGAGCGATGAGTACGCGGCGTTGACGACGATCGTGGTGAGCGCACGCGCGCCCCAACAACGGGTCGTGGCCCTGAAGCGCCGCGTGAATGTGCTGATTGCGCCGCGGACGAATTCCGCCGTCCGCCGTCCGCCGTCCGCCCTCGAACTGCCCTGGCTATTGCGCAAACTGGGCGCCGAGAATGTCATGAGCCTGCTGGTGGAAGGCGGCGGTGAGGTGCATGCCTCGTTTCTGCTCGGTGGGTTTGCGCAGCGCGTCGCGTTCTTCTACGCGCCGAAAATTCTCGGCGGGCGCGATTCCCGCAAAGCGGTGGCGGGCGAAGGTGTGAAAAACCTGAGTGAAATCATCCAGCTGTGCGAGGTCGAGTGGCGCCAGCTCGGACCGGATTTGGGGATGACGGCGAGGGTGGTGGTCAGTTGAAGACTCCAAACCTTGGTTTCTCGGCATGGAACGGCCAGGCATTGAACAGTCACTTGCAACCTCCATCCCAAAACTCGTAACCTCCATTTGATGTTCACTGGCATTGTCGAAGAAACAGGTACGGTTGCCGCCATTCGGCCGACCAAGCAATCCATCCAACTCACCGTTCGGGCCCGGGCCATCGGGCGCGGTCTGAAGCTCGGCGCAAGCGTGGCGGTGAATGGCTGTTGCCTCACGGTCGTGAAACTCACGCCGCGCGGCCCGGAGCGGTTGATCCAGTTCGACTTGCTTCAGGAATCCTGGCGCTTGACCAACCTGCAGTTCGCCAAGGTCGGTTCCCTAGTGAACCTGGAGCGCCCGCTGCGTGCGAATGGCGAACTCGGCGGACATTTTGTCACCGGCCATGTGGATGGCTTGGGTCGGATCACGAAATGGGAACGGTTGGGCGGCGATCACGTGCTCGACATCGCCGCGCCGCCGGCGGTTATGCGTTACCTGATCCACAAAGGTTCCGTCACGGTGGATGGCATCAGCCTCACGGTGGCGGCGGTAAAGCCCACCAGCTTCCGCCTCTGGATCATTCCGCACACCTACGAGCTCACGGCGCTGCACGAGCGCAAAGTGGGCGATGCCGTAAATCTCGAGGCCGATCTCCTAGGCAAATACGCGGAGAAGTTTTTGAAAGCCCGATTCCGCGCCTAATCCGCAGGCCGGGCGGTCGCCATGCCGGCCGGCAAAAGCAAAAAGGCCGAACTTTCGTTCGGCCTTCAGCCTGAGAACCACTCACACGATTTCAAATCACGTATTCAACGTTGCCTTCGGCGGCGCTGCAGTTTTACGCCTCACATCACACACGGTAACCTGCACTTTTGCGTCCAACAACGACGTCATCTTACATGTCCTGCCTTTTCCAACCAGTCCCCATTACGGGGGACACGTGAAATCCGTCGGTTTATTGAGGTTTTCTAAGTATTCCCGGCCAAACCCCCACTGAAGCAGCGCCACGCCCGCAAGGGACGGCTGTATCGCTGCCAGCCGATGGCTCAATAGCGCACCTTGTCGGCCTGGTGCTGCCACTGGTCGAACGCGACCAGAGCCTCGGAACGGAGCATTTGTCGCATCGGAATTTTTCGACGGGCAATGGGGCGGGCGATTTCGCGGTAGATGAAATCGTCATCAAAATCAATGCGAGCTGCATCCTGGCGGGTGGTGCCATAATAGACACGTCGGCACCGCGCCCAGTAAATCGCGGCCAGGCACATTGGGCACGGTTCGCAGCTCGTGTACAGTTCGCAGTCGTCCAGTTGGAAAGATTTCAAGCGCCGGCACGCCGCGCGAATGGCCGCCACTTCTGCATGGGCGGTCGGATCGTCGGTGGCGGTGACTTGATTCCAGCCGCGCCCGATGATCTTTCCCTGGCGGACCACGACGGCTCCGAACGGCCCGCCTTGCTGGCTGCGCATTTTGACCAGGGCAAGGCGGATGGCGGTGCGCATGAACCTGAGGTTCATGGAAAAAGCGTTGCCGGATTTTCCGTCTGTGCCAGAAACTTTCCCCCGGTCAAGACGGTGCTCACGCGGCCTTGGGCCCATTGGCGCAGGCGGTAAAGCGCCGCGAAGGTGAAGTCCGGGGCGGCCCCGCCCTGGCCGCCGACGAGTTCGGCACCGCGGCGCACGTTGTCCATCAACCAGGCCGGGAGCAGCAGGTGATAGGGATTCCGTTTTACTTCACCCACGTGGAAGGTCGTCGCCGTAATGAGGTCGGCCAAATCCTGCTCGCTGACTTCAACGAGCAGGTTCGGATCGTCCATTGCACCCCAAAACTCCGTCTCGACGAGGTAACACGCAAAACCGGCGGTCATCTGCTTGAGCGCGTCCATCACGAGATGGTGAACGCCAATGTGCGTGCCGTTCCAGTCGCGCTCGTGAGGGAATAGTATTACCCGGGGTCGATGTCGGATGAGAATATCGGCTATCACCTTGATCATGCCGGCCCAAAGTTGCGGCTCGCTCTGGCGTGTCTTCGCGGTGACTTTTTCCAGTCCCCGGGGACCGGTCGTTTGCACGTCGAAGCCCAGATAGTGGCAGGCGTTCCGCAATTCCACCAAACGCTCCGCTTGTCGTTCCCGGTTGCTGCCTTGCGTGACGGCGACGTTGATGAGGTTCAGCTTCGCCTCCCGGAAGAGTCGCAGCGCCAGCGCGCCCACGATGGTTTCGTCATCCGGATGCGGAGCGAAAAACAAGGCCTTGGCCGCGTCTGGGGCCAGCTGCGGTCGCGGCGCCGGTGGAAAGCCGCCGAGCGGAAACGCCCGGGCATGGTGTACGAGACGCACGGAGTCGGTGACGAAATCTTGGTAGGGATTCATGCGCCAACAGTTAACCGAGTTCCGGCAAACTGGCCGCGGCGATGGCTTGGCCGTGCCGTTTCATCTTTTCGTCCGGGACATGCAGCTCGATTTGTCGCGCCAATTTCGGGAAGCCGGACTGCAGAGTTTCCTGCGCCGTCGTGACGATTAAATCTCCGCCCGTTCCGCTGGTGACTCGCCCGAGAATGAGCACATTTTGCAAATCGTAAAATTCTGCACAGTGCGCGATGAAGTAACCGAGGTAAACTCCGAGAGTCTGATAAATTTTTCGGGCCCGTTCGTCGCCCTGGGCCATGAGCGATTGCACGAGCTTGAGTTTCTCCGGCAACGGCATGTCCTTCGGCGCCACGATGCCGGCGGCAGGCAGGAGCCGGCCGACGGCTTGTTGGGAGAAATACTGCGAGCCGACTCCGTAATCGCCGGACCATTCGTCGCAGACGGCGTGCGGATCGTAATCCACGGGCACGAACGCGAATTCGTTGAGCCAGGAGGTGATGTTGCCGTCCGGGGTGACATAACCGGCGGCGGTGCTCGTGCCCAATGCGATCCCGAGCACGGCATTCTTGCCCAGCGCCATTGAGCCGGCGAGGGCGGTGACCTCGCCGTCGTTCACCACCTCGAAAGGAATGTTCCTCCAGGCCCGTTTGACGTCGAGGAACATGTCCTTCACGCGCGCATTGAATAATTCCGCCGGCACCCCGCGAAAGAGCGATGCCGCCTTCACCCGGTTGTTCACGTAGACACCCGCCGCACTGCCGCCAATGGCGTCCACGCGCGGCAAATGCGCTGCCGCTTTTTGCAGCGAATCCATGATGCCATCAAAGTGATATTGCGGGTCGGGGTGGAAATAGGGATCCCACACGGTTTCCTCGCTGAACACCACCTTGCCGTCCACCACCGCGGCCGTTTTGCGGTCGCTGCCGCCGAGATCAAAGCCAATGCGGCAGCCGTCCAGATGGCGGCCCAGCGGTTTGCTGTGGGAACGCTCCGGCGGCAGGTCGCGCGTGGGCACCAGTTCAAGCGAGTGGTCGAACATTTTGGTGCCGACCATGTCCGAGTCGAACCGGCCCGTGGCGTCGTCGCGGTAATGTGCGGCGAGTCGCACGGCGAGGGCGGCCGGGCCATCAAAATAAATCCGCCAGCCGCCCCGCGACCACAGCAGAAACTTGAGGATGCGTTCGACGTGATGATAGTTGCCCGCGGCGGCCGGATGACTCTCCGGTAGGATTTTCGTGTGGAAGTGATAAACCGAACCGTCCGCCTGTTCGAGGGCGATACGGACCGGTTGCGGGTTGCCCGACTGCCGGACTTGATGCTCAAAGGCGCGCAGGGCAAGCACGGCCGGGCGAAATTGCGGGTGGAGGACCGGCACAGCCGCAGGAGCCACTAGTTGAGATTCGAAATATTCGCGCACCACGGAGGAGGTGTAATGAATTGGATTGTGAACTTCAAGTTCTTCAACCGGACGCGGACCAACTGGCGGGGCCGTTAAATTCCATTTTTACTGATGAATCCCTGGGATAGGCGACCCAGATGGGAACTAGCCTGCGGCGCAGCGGAGCGATTCTCCCTCTCCCCCGCGGAGAGGGAGAGGGCCGGGGTGAGGGGGAAAAGCCGCACGGCCATTGACCAACGCCACGCTCCGCATCCCCACGCAACCCCTCACCCTGACCCTCTCCCCTTCCGAAGGGGAGAGGGAAGCAGACCCGAGATGCAGTACCAGCTCGCGGCGCAGCGGAGCGATTCTCCCTCGCCCCCTTCGGAAGGGGAGAGGGAAGCGGGCGCCGAATTGCAGTCAATCCCACGCACTTGGCAGTAGTCTCAATCTTCATCATCCTTTTAATCTCTTCCTTCGTTTCCCCCCGACATTCCGAAGGAGATTAGCCCGACTTGGCGGATTCGAGGGGGAAAATCACGCAAAGGCTTGAAAATCAAGGGACGCAGGTTCCAGGTCTTCACTACAGAGGCGTGGTGCCAGGCAGCTTGCCGGAGGTGATTTTGGGTGGCGGTTGCGGCGGTAATTCCAGCTTCAAGCGTTGGAGGAGCAGTTGGACGTCGGTCCCCGGTTGTGTGTAGCGGCTCAACACCACCGTGCGTTCATCTGTGGTCGGCAGATGTACGTCGAGCATTTGCATGGTGCCGAACTTTTCCAACACGGAGCGCGGCGTCAGCCCCGGCGCCAGATCGCGCAGGCGTCGGCGCAACGTGACTTGCAAACAGTAAGCCAGGAACGAAATGAAAATGTGGGCTTCGATCCGATGTTCCAGTTGATGGTATATCGGACGCAACGCCAGATCGTCTTTCAGGTTTTTGAAGGCGGCTTCCACTTCCGTGAGTTGAATGTAGAACGGCCACAGTTCCTCGGCCGACCGGCCGCTGGTGATGTGGCTGCGCAATAAATATTTGCCCTCCCGTTTCCGCGCCTGACGCAGTTTGTCTTGGCGCAGCGTGAAACTCAGCGTGGCTTCTTGCTCGGCGACACGGGCGTGAACCAGACGCGCGCCCACCGGATATTCATGCAGGGCCGCCCCCAGCTTCTTGAGCAACTCGTCGCGCTTGAGTTTCATCTGCTTCAACTCGCCCAGCCGTTGCCAGAGTCCCTTGAGTTGCCGGCGGCGCATGGCTCGTTCCTTGTTCACCCGGTCTTTGCTTTCGGCCAGCACGTAGAGTTCCTGGCCGTCGGCCAGCAGCTTGACCGACACACCCTGGCGCGCCACCTGCCACGGAACTTCGGCCAGCCGCTTCTCATATTGGGTCAAACGCCCGCGGGGCGTTCCGACCAGATACTGCACCGGCGGCTGGGCAGCCCGCATTTGTTCCAAGACCGCCTCGGTGGGAAGGCCGCGGTCCATCACCCAGATGCGTTGGGCCTGGCCATACTGCTCCTCAATCCGTTTCAGAAAATCAGTCAGCGTGGTCTTGTCGCTAGTGTTGCCGGCCAACACTTCGTAGGCCAGGGGAAAACCCTCGGGCGTGACAATCAGCGCGATCACCCCCTGCACACAATCCGAACGCTTGTCGCGGCTGTAACCGTAACGCCGCTTGTCGCCTGCGGGAAAGGGCGGATCACTTTCAAAGTAAGTCGAGGTCAGATCGTAGAGCAGCACCTCGAAACGGGCGTTGAACAAATCCTTCCATTGCGCCGTGAGGTGGGTGCACAAATCCTTTTTATGCTTCAACAGGGGTTCGTGACATTCGTAGAGTTTGTGAATGTCGGCCAGGCGCAGATCCGCGCCCAGCAGATCCGCCATGGCGCTGTGCTCAAACCAATGCCGATACAGACGCCATTCGCTGCCCGGATCCAGCAACCGATACGTCACCAACGTCTGCAGCACCTGATCCCAGCGCGTGCCCTTGCGACTGGGCGGCAAACGTGCCGCCCAAAATTGATCGAGCTTCACCTGTTCCCAGAGCTGGCCCGTCAACCAGCAGTCACCCCATTGCCGGGGACGATGCAGCGAAAGTTCACGCAGCCGAATCCGCACAATCTCGGGATCGTCCACCGCCCCGATCCGATCCTCGGGAAACAATGCCACCGTGCGGGGGCGGCACTGGCCCGCCTCGAAGATCTCGATGGTCTTGCGCCAGGCCTCCTGCTGGCAGTCATTGATCTCGCCCAGGTAGAGCGCGTGCCGTTGCACGACGTGTCCGCCGGCGACCCGTTTGTTTTCGACCAGGCTGTAGTAGCGATGCTCCTTGCCGTTTTTCTTTCGCGTGGTGTAGCGCAAAAACATAACGGTATTGGATTATGCACATCGGCTGGAGGATGGGAATAGGGTAGGTCTTCACTACAGCCACTTTTAGCCCTTTTGCAGCCCCACCTGCCTTGAAAATCAATCACTTGCTCCACGAAAAAAGTTCAAACCGAGGTCGAATCCGCCAAGTCAGGTTAGGATAACGATTAAGATTAAGATTGAGACCGACCCGAACTGGTCACTGACGGTTGTCGTAAGCCGGCCGGAGCAAGCGTGTCATTCCAGGAACTCGATATCCTTGAAGTAAACCTCCACGTCCTGACCCCCGTGCAGTTGCAACGCGAACCGGCCTTCCGGGCGACCCGGGTCGTCGCGCACTTCCGCCGATTGATACCCGTTAACTTCCACGGTGATGCGCTTGCCGTGGGCCGACACGGTCATGGTATTCCAGTCCTGCGGCCGGAACCATTTCTTGACGTCCGCGGCGGCGGGTTGACGGACCCACGCGCGTCCGTTTGTTTCGTAAAGTCCGCCCGCGTCTTTCTCCGCATCGATCTCGGCCTGGAAGCCGGTGACGCCGCTGAACCCTTTCTCCTCGATGCGGAAGTAGAGCCCGCTGTTACCTTTCACCGCCTTGTATTTCAAGCGCACGGTAAAATCTGCAAACACCCCGTCGGTCACGAGGTGTCCAAATTCCGGTTCCGCCTTGGCGTGCGTGGCGTGAATGGCTCCGTCCGCGATCTGCCAATCGCCCTTGCCGATCAAATGCGCGCCGTTGAAGGTCTGGCCGTCCCACATTGGTTTCCACTCACGCCGGCCCAGGTCCTGTAGGCGGAGGTTGCGGAAGCGTACCGCCAAGCCCGCCTGGTCATGGTTGTGAACCTGCAACCCAATAAAGCCGCTCAAAGTGACGGTATCCACGAGGTCCGCCGCCGCGACCCCGTTGATCCACGTCTTGATCGAGCCGCTCTGGCAGGCGATTCGGTAATGGTTCCACTCCCCAAACTTGAACGCCGCGCCGGCCGTTGCGTTCTGGCTCAGGTCGAACAGCCACCCGCGCCGGCCTTCCTCGTAAACGCCGCCGCTCCAGCGGCGCTCCGGACGATGATCGACTTCGATCTGATAACCATGCACGCGGCCCGCCGGGATTTTGATCGGTTCGTGGCCCCAGTCGTAGGTCGTTGCGTGATCAAAACAATGGCTGCGAATCTGTACCCCGGAATTCAAACTCGCATCCGTCTTGATCTCCAATTCGAGAATGAAATCGCCGTACTCTTTCTCCGTGCAAAGAAAACTGTTCGGTTCGCCTTTGACGGTCGTGCCGACAATGACGCCGTCCGCGACTGCATATTGCGCTTTGCCCCCACGCTGGATCCAACCGTCGAGATTGGTGCCGTTGAAAATGGGTTGGAGATCGCGTGTGGTGATCAAAGACAATTCACCGCCGTTTTGCGCGAGCGATGCCAACGGCAGGCCGAGCAGGGCGGTGCAGAGGATTGCCAACGCGCGGTCGGCGACTGGCAGGCGGCGGAATGGAAGTGGAATCATGGCAACCGTAGGGAACATGGCCTGGAAGAAAATGACAAGCCAAACCCGGGTGGTGACGACGGAAGAGGCACCTCCGCGCACTTGCCTCTTAAGACAACTCGAGTCTCAAACTTTTATCCGGTCTTACCTGCGTTCTCCGTCCTGCGAGCGGCTGGTTTCTGGCTGCCGCCGCCCTGACGGGTTTCACCGTCCTTGTTACGCTGGTCTTGGCCTTGGTTTTGAAACCGGACGGAGCGGCATTGAAGAGCTAAGCGCCGCCTCGTCGGATTAAACTCCCTTGTCAGGATTCAACGGTGCTGGCAGATTGCAGGCGTATGAAAACCATCCATGCGGTGTTCCTGAACGACGGGGCGTGGTTCGTGGCGCGTTGTCTCGATCTGCCGGTGACGACCCAAGGCAAGACGCTGGCCGCCGCCAAGAAAAATCTGCAGGAGGCGGTTGAGTTGTATCTGGAAACCTGGGGCGGGGCGTCGAAATTTCGGGCGGCCAAAGAGGTTTATCTGACGAGCATGGAAGTGGCCGCATGAGCCGGCATCTGCCCGCCATCTCCGGTCGGGAAATGATCCGGGCGTTGCGTCGCGTTGGTTTCGTGGTGCTGCGGCAAAAGGGCAGTCATGTCTCCCTGGAAAAACGCACGGTGGGAGGTTATTGGCGGACGATTGTGCCGCTGCATCGGGAGCTCCGCCCCGGCACGCTGAGCGACATCCTCAACCAGTCCGGTCTTTCCAAAGCAGATTTGGCCGGGTTGTTGTGAATTTGCTGACCTGAGCGTTTGGGAAAGCATTGGAAGCCCGCGCATCTTTACTTTAGTTGCGCCACCTTGGAACTGGCTGCTGGCATACGTTCTCCGGTTGCCGCTGTCCTGCGGGGTTTGATCGTCCTCGTCCCGCTGGTCTTTGTTTCGGTTTTCAACCTGACCTCAGCTTGTTTGAATTTTTTCGTCCCATGGCCGTCGGTATCGGCTCGGTTCTGGAAATCCCCGCAGTGATGCGAGGATTTTCGTATGACCTCGGCAGCTACGGTTGGGGAGAGATTCCACCAGCCGCAAGAAGTTGCGAAACAAGCCCCGGGCCTGGGCGCAAGACCTTTATGGGGAAACAATCACCGCGTCCCGTTTCACCCAGCCAATCCGCCGGGTGTCGTCGGTGACTTGCAGCCAGTCATCCTTGCGATCCAACCGGTGCAACTCCGCTCCGTCATTGGCGGTGAACGCGCTGGGCGATTCGTCGAACGGGCCGTTGCGGACGGTCGTTTCGCGCGCCGCCACGATGACGGAATTGCGCGCCGGGCTTTGAAAAAACGCGAGCGCCACCGCGACGCAGAAGGTCAGGGCGACCGCCCCAGCCAGCCGGGTCCAGATTTGAATTGCACTTGCCAGCGAAGGACGAAGTTGGCGCCACGCCAATAAGACAAAGGTGATCCAGAGCGCAACGGCGGCCAGTGCGGCCCACTCGTTGAGGCTGAGTGTTCCCAGCGTGCGTTGCAACAGCGTGGCCCGCACGGTCGGCCCCGAGACTTGAGCGCGGGCGAATTGCAGGTTTGCGCGTACGTCCGGGTCGCGCGGCGTAAGCGATTCGGCCTGCCGATAGGCCGCGATAGCTCGCCCGATCTGACCGGACTTGAAACGGGCGTTGCCCAGATTGAAATAGAGTGCGGGCGAAACCGGGCCGGCGGCAATCAACTGTTCATAACCCGTCGCGGCCGCGGCAAATTTATTTTGGGCGTAGAGCCGATTCGCGGCATCGAAGGCGGAACTGGCATCGTCCGCGCGCAGCGAGAGAACGGAAATTAGCAGCAACACCAGAGAAAGGCCCGCGACTGGGAGGGCTGATTTTCGAAGCGCGCTTAAACTTTTGGCCACGTCCGCCCTCACCCCGGCCCTCTCCCCCAGGAGAGGGAGGATTATCCGCCGACTGTTTGCGAATCGGGCGTGCAGGTTCTTCGGCGACTGGTTCCGACGGATGTCGGCAAAGCGAGGGCGACAATGACGACTGAAGAATGTTTCATCGACACACCCATGATCTCCCTCTCCCCGGGGGAGGGGGTCGGGGTGAGGGCGCGCGTTTGTCATCCTTCGCGCGGTTTGCCAACAGCGCCCCAGTCCCATCACAAAGCGGATCTTGAAGTTGCCCGTTTTCACAGCTTCACCTCCTGGATGGCTCGCAGCACACTTTCAAACTTCGGGATCTGCGCCGCCAGTTCCTCCCCCGACCGCGTCGGGGCATAGCGGGCGAGGTTGCAGCTTTGGAATAACTCGTGAATTTGGGCAAGCGTCGAATCCGGTACCCCCCGCGGACGCAATTTCTCGGCCACCACGGCTTCGGTGATCGCCGTCGCGGGACAATCGAGCCGTTCGCCGAGTTGCTCCTGTAACAATCGGAACAGGGTGGCGAAGAACTTGTCGGAATCATTTTCCGTGGCGAATTGCCGCAAGTCTTGCGTGCCATCGCGGATAATCTGCGCCACCTGCCGTTGTCGTCGCAGGCGCGGATTGTTGGCCAGTGAATCGGTGCGTCGCCGCCAAATAAACGCGGCGACAAACGTGAGCACCGGCACGCCCTGGGCCGCGATAAACCACGGCTGCGTCACCAACGGTCGGGCCATCCTGGTCGTCGGGCCGAGGCGGGGCTTGATGGGGACAATGTCCTGCTGGGGCGGCGGGGCATCGCTCGTAGATTTCGTGGTGGCGGCCACGACCGGCGCGGGCGTGTTGCCCCCGGGCCGCACGGTTAATTTTACGGCGGGTTGGGTCAGCGTCTGGTAGCGCTTGGCGTCCGGATCAAAGAACGAGAACGAGAACGGCGGCAGTTCGGTGATGTCCGTGCTTTGGGGCGCGATAATTTGCTCAAAAATTTTAGTGCCCTGCAAACCCTGCGGGTCGTTGGTTTCCACTTTGGCCGTGGGCGGATAGGTTTTGAAATCATGCCACGCCCCTTGCTCCGGCAACGCGAGCGCGTCGAGCGCCCCGCGCCCGGCGATTTGCACGCGGACCGTGATCGGATCGCCGGTGGCCACGTTCGTGGGCCCGACACTCACCGTCATCCGGTAATGGCCGACCGCGCCATTGAAATTCGCGGGGGCATTTTCGGTGGGCAGAGGCAGGGATTGCACCGCCGCGGTCTCGGTGGCCAGGGCGAGTTGTCGTTGTTCGCCCCGGTTAAAAAAGTCAAACGGATCGAAGCCGTTGCGCGGGCGGTTGGCCGTCGCGATTTGGATCACCACCGAAGCCGTGATCGGACCGACGCTCAACGGGCCGGTCTTGATGGCGGTCAGGGCGACGGAGGCCGGGATGAGGTTGAAAACGACGTTGCCAATTTGGACCTGACGTTGTGATCCCGGCGTCAGTTTGCCCACGCTAAAGCCTTCGGCCGGTAGGCCGGTGATGCGCGGTTGGTCGGCCAATTGCACTCCCTGGCGAAAGTAGAACTGCAGTTCCGCAGTAATGATTTCGCCGAGATAAACATTGGTCTTCGGCAACACCAGTTTGAGGAAGGCCAGTTGCGTGGCCGACGCCGCGGCTTCGGGCGGGGGCGCGCCCGGCTTGAGCGTTTTCAATCGCAGCGGCTGGGAAAGGAGTGGCTGGCCCCCGGCGTTAATGCGCATCGCCGGGATGACGAAATCCCCGACCTGTCGGGGAGTGACGGTGAAGGTGTAGGTGACCGAAGAGGTGGATTGTCCGTTGATTAATTGGAACTGGCTCGCCTGGCCGCTGTAGGTGATCTGCAAATTGGCCACCCCCGGCGGCGCGGGCGGGTCTTTGAGTTCTCCGCCTTCCAGGGTCAAATCCAGGCGGACACTTTCCCCCAGGGTGATCGTGTCGCGTTCCAGGGTGGCGGTAAACGTTGCCGCGAAGGTCGCTCCGAGGAATGTGAAAAGGCCGAGCCAAAGCAAAACCACGCGCGTTATCCGCGCGCGTTGTCGTCGCTCATAATGGCTCTGCCACAACAGCCTTTCCATTTGCCACCCGCAGTCTTGTCGGTCGGTTCGTCCGGCGCAAGCGTCCGTTCGCTGCCCGGCAACGTAGAATGGACAGTGCGCCCGAGATTTTGTTCGCGTAAAAAGGGGGAGCGCCGGTCTCCGACCCGTCGCGCCGCGGCGAAGGGCGGTGACGGTCAGGCTTCAATTCTTACTCTCAATCTTCATCGTAATCTTAATCTCCCCTATCGGATCAAGAACGTGGAGCATCACCAAGACGCCTTCGCCGGAATGATGCCGTAGGACAGGCATCGCGCCGGTCTCAAACTAACGATCTTCGCCTTGAGGCGTTCTTTTTCGGTGGCGGGTTGGAATCACCAAAGGGTGGTTCGCCTTTTGGAGATGGGGACAGGCGCGACGCCTGTCCTACGAGTCACAGCGGGGGCTCGCTCAGTTTTCAACTGCATCCTTCCGGCTTAGATTAAGATTAGGATCACGATTAAGACTGGGACCGAACAAATGTTTTCTCCCACTTATTGCCAACCATCCGTCCCGCTCCACTCTTGGCAATCGTCGTCTCCGCCGCCAAACTGGTCGCCATGACAGCGTCTGCGATCCATGGCCTCAAACAATTCCTCGCCACCTCCGAGCCTCCGGAGCTGGGGCCAAAGCCGCGCACGAACGTGCAATCCGCGGCCACCCTGAACGCGAAACTGGATTCCTTGTTCCACGAAGCCAGTATTCCAGTTCAGCAACAACAGCTCATCCGGTCGTTGGTTTTGCTCTGGCACGATCACCTCGATGCCGCCCATGCCCTTGCGCAAGAGATAGAGAATCCGGATGGCAGTTTTGTCCATGCGATCATGCACCGGCGCGAGCCGGATCCTGCCAACGCGAAGTATTGGTGGCGCCGGGTGGGGGCGCATCCGGCTTTTTCCGAAATCGCCCGGCGCGTTGAGGAACTCTTGACCGGGAGCCGCCGACGGGAGGTAGCGGACCCAATCGCCATCGGGAAGGTCCGCCTCCTGACGTCGGCGGCTACGAACGCGGATTTTGCGCAACGACTGGTGCCGGGTGCCAAGTGGGATGCGTCCGCGTTCGTGGACCTGTGCGCGGAAGCGCAAGCCGAGTCGGACATCCAATCTTTGCGTGAAATTCAGCGGATCGAGAGTGAGGTGTTGCTGGATTATTTTTGTCATGAATGAATTCCTGACCGTGCTGGGCGCGGTGCTGCCCGTGTTCGGCATTGCGGCCGCCGGCCTGGTGATTCGCAAACTGAACTGGCTGACCGAAGAGGCCGACCAAAGTCTCTTGCGCGTGTCCGTGAATCTTTTGCTGCCCTGCCTGATCTTCGATTCCACGCTGGGCAATCCGGCGCTGGCCCGGGTTGGCAACCTCGTGCTTGCGCCGTTGTTCGGCTACGGCACGGTGGCGGTGGGCATTGTGCTCGCGCTGGGTCTGCGCACATTCGCCGGACTCAAGGAGCGTTCCGCCGCGCGGACCTTTGCCGTCTGCGTTGGCATTTATAATTATGGCTACATCCCGCTGCCATTGGCGTTGCTGTTGTTCGATAAAGCCACGGCCGGAGTCTTGTTCCTCCTCATGACCGGGGTGGAGACAGCGTTGTGGACGCTGGGCGTGTGGACCTTGACGGGTGGCAGTCCGGGTCAAAACTGGCGTCGCATCCTCAATGCGCCGCTCCTCGCCATCGGGCTGGCGCTCGGACTCAACGCGCTGGGTTTGAACGCGCACCTGCCCGCGCCGCTGCTCACGGGCATCCACTGGTTGGGTCAATGTGCGATTCCCATGGCGCTCATGCTCATCGGCGCAATTGTCGCCGATCATCTGCACGAATTTCATTCCCACGCTGGCTGGCGGGTCATTGGCGTGGCGGTGCTCTTGCGGCAGGTGGCCTTACCCATCGGGTTTTTGTTGGTGGCCAAATACCTGCCCGCGTCCGTGGAACTGAAACGCGTGATCGTGCTGGAAGCCGCGATGCCGGCGGCCGTGTTCCCCATCGTCATGGCGCGGCATTATCAGGGCGATCCGGCCACCGCCATGCGCGTCGTTATCGGCACTTCCGTGGTCGGGTTGGTGACGATTCCCATTTTGTGTCGGTTTGGCATGCAGTATGGGGGGTTGTAAGGGAAGCGCTTTTGATGGGTAGAGTTCGTCGCGCTGCGACGAACTCGACTGCCCGGAGCGGGCGGAACGAAGGGGGGCGTCCCGGTGGTTTCACGCTCCGAACCCGATCGCGCCGCTCGACGCGGCGCGGGTCGTCGCAGCGCGACGACCCTACCTCGGGGCATTGTCCCGGCCTGCGTCGCCATCTGGTCGCCGGCGTTTGTTTGCTTGGTTTCCGGCCGCCCTTCGTGTTTTATTTCCTCGGGCCAACTTATGGACGACACGAATTCACTCATCGAACAGCGCAAGGCTAAACTGGCCGCGTTACGCGCCAAGGGGATAGACCCCTTCAAGAATAAATTTACCCCCTCGGAAACCTGCAACGCGGCTCGACTTAATTACTCCGAGGGTCGCGAAGTCGCGCTCGCGGGACGGATCACTGCGCATCGGGACATGGGCAAATCCATGTTTATCGACCTCCGCGACCAGAGCGGGCGCATCCAGGCCTACGCGCAGAAAAATGTCCTCGGCGACGAACAGTTCGGAATTTTCCAGCACCTCGACCTCGCCGACTTCCTCGGCGTGAAGGGCACGCTGTTCACCACCAAGACCGGCGAGATTTCCGTCAAGCTCACCAGCTTCACCATTCTCGCCAAGGCGTTGCGGCCGCCGCCGGCCAAGTGGCACGGGTTGGAAGACACCGAGATTCGTTATCGTCAGCGCTACCTCGACCTCATTGGCAATCCGGAAGTGAAGGACGTTTTCCTCAAGCGCAGCGAAATCATCCGCGAGATCCGGAATTTTCTGCACAGCCGCGGCTATGTGGAAGTGGAAACCCCGATGATGCAAGCGATTCCCGGGGGCGCGGCGGCCCAGCCGTTCAAGACTAAGCACAACGCGCTGGGCTGTGATTTTTATCTCCGCATCGCGCTGGAGCTTTACCTTAAGCGTCTGCTCGTCGGCGGCGTGGACAAGGTGTTTGAGCTGGGCCGCAACTTCCGCAACGAAGGCCTTTCGCGCAAACACAATCCCGAGTTCACGATGCTTGAAGCCTATGAAGCATTCGGCGATTACGAGAGCATGATGGAACTCGTGCAGGGCATGGTCTGTCATGTGGCGGAGACGGTGCTCGATACGCTGGTCATCGAACACAAGGACGCGGAGGGCAGAGTCAGCAAGACGATTGATCTCACCCCGCCGTGGCGGCGCGCAACCTACAAGGACCTCGTTCGCGAAAAAGCCGGCGCCGATTGGTTTGAAATTGCCCCAGCCGAACGCCGTCAGCGGGCGCATGATCTGGGTGCGGAAATTACCAAAGACTACGCGGACTTTGAAGTCACCGGCGCCGTGTTTGAAAAATTGATCGAGCCGACGCTGATTCAGCCCACGTTTGTCACGCATCTGCCGAAGGAACTTGTGCCGCTCGCCAAGCTTTCGCCCGACGACCCGACGACGGTGGAAGTCTTCGAGTGCTGCATCAACGGCCAGGAAATTGCGCCAGCCTACACGGAGCAAAACGATCCCATTGAGCAACGGGAACGCCTGGAGCATCAAGCCGGCGGCGAACAACAAAAGCTCGACGAAGATTTTCTCGTCGCGCTCGAACACGGGATGCCTCCGGCGGGCGGCATGGGGATGGGCATCGATCGTTTGTGCATGATGCTCCTCGGCCAGGACAGCATCCGCGATGTGATTTTGTTCCCGCAGTTGAAGCCGAAGTAAGATTGAATCATGCAGCGGTGGTCCCCTATTCTGACGGCGCTGGCCTGCTTGGTGCTGAGCAGTTGCAATCATTCGTCAGTAGTTGACGCATCAGATTTCAACGAAGCTGATTGGGAAAGACAAATCTCTCGCCCCTCTCTATCCGAAACTGAGTTCACGTTGTTATATGCAAGGAGGGCCTCCGCAAAACTGAGAGGCGCGGAGGTAAAGATCGCCGGTGAGCGGGCCTTGATCATAAAGCTTGCGGACGGCGAACAGTTGAATGCGTTCCTGGATAACGCTTGGAAAGAAGCCGCCGGTGATCCGACCAACCGGCCGGAAATAGTTCGTCGCTATGTGAGCGCCATTCTTGATGCGAGAAATACTCAATGGACTTCGGACGATCTCGTTACGAATCGGATTGTTGCAGTGATCCGTGACGACGCATTTGTTCTTGAGCTTAACAAGTTGAGTTCAGGAGAAACAAACCGGATTGTAATCGAACTGTTCGTTGCGGAATTGAAAATTGTATACGCGGTAGATCACAAGGGTGGAATCAGCTATTTAAGCGAAGGCCGCCGCAAAGAGCTAAACCTCGAACTCGGCGCGCTCCGGCGAACCGCAATCACCAATCTTCAAAGGCTACTGGGGCAGTTGAATCGCGGTGGGAAAGGCCCCGTCTTCATGATTGTCGGAGACGGCAACTACGAATCGAGCCTGTTGCTAGCCGAAAAATTTTGGGACCGCCAGGCCCAAGCTGTCGAGGGTGACATCGTTGCGGCTGTGCCTGCACGTCATCTACTGTTTTTCACGGGCTCAAAGTCTGCCGACGGGATTCGCCGATTACGTGAAGCGGTTGACAAGGCTTATTCTCAAGAATCACACCCCGTCTCAAAAACATTGTTAGTTCGACGAAACTCGGAATGGGAAAGGTTCTCAGATTGAGCTTTCTACTTCCCTTTGGAATTCATGCCCGCTTACGGAGGCTGGGCGGGGGGACGACGTAGCTACGAGTCTCACGAGCGCAACAACTGAAGAATGCGCTCGCGCGCCGTTGCCAGATTTTTGTAGCGGGCCATTGCGTCCGTCATTGTTTCCAGCGCCCGGCACAAACGGGCGGCAGCCACTGGGTCGGCTTTCACTTCGGCCAGCGAGTGGTTCACCACGCGAATACCAAAAAGGATTCCGCCCGACTTCGGCAACGCCACCAACGCCTGATGCTCGACGCGCAACCAGACTTCGTCCGCGCTGACCATCGCGTCCAGTTGCGGCAAGGCCCGGCCGGGGTGCTGATTCAATTCCGCCGAGCGCGCCAGTCCCCAGTTGTGCCGCAGTGACGCCACTCCCGGTTTGAGCGAGGCCAAGAATTTATGAATCGCCGCGCCGATGCATGAGTTCAGGCCGGGCACGGGACCGTGGATGAATTCCATTGGCTGGCCGAGCTTGTCGCCCAGGCGCCACGAGGACGGGAAGCACAGGCAACCGCCATACAGCCGGATCTCGCCAGCGGCGTCGGCCTTGAGCAGTAGATAGTCCGCCTCCCAAAATCCGCCAAGCGCCCGGCACGTTTGCCCGGTCGTCGTTGCCAGCGGTGGAACAAACCCATTCCAAACGCCCGCCAGTTCGACGACTTCATCCAGCAGTGGTTCCCCGGGCGGCGAGAGCGCCGCGTAGGTTTTGGGATCGCTGTGGAGCCAGCGTTGGCGCTCGGCGCGCACTTCGTGGTGCTTCGCGGTTGGGGCAAAGAAATCCGCGGGCTCGCCGCGCTCGAAGCGAAGTTGAAAGCGGTAATCGTTGTCCGGAAACAAGTCGGCCAGCCTGATCATGGGTTGGCGCCGCAACCGGAATCCGGTCGCCGGGCCAGCCCCATGCTGGCAAGACGACGCCGGATTCACAATGCCGCATCCGCCAAAGGGTGCGACCAGAAGTGGCGGTCAACCCGGGTGGTAGGAGTGTTCGCGCTGCGAACACTCCGCCCGCGCAGAGCGGACGGAACGTGCGGTGACTCGGACTTGCCGCTGGACGCGGCACGACGGCTCGCAGCGCGAGCCGTTCTACCACACTGACCGCCACTTCCAGTCGCACCCTCCGCCAAAAACTCTGCGGCGAATGCACTACGAAAGTCCCTTGGAAAGCCGGCGTGCTTAACCCGGCGGACTTTTGGCAGTGTCCGAATTTAGCTTTGGAACTTAGGAAAACCGGAATCGAATAATCGTGTTCCAGCCTTCCTGATTTCCCAATTGGGTCAATCCCTGCCTTTTCTTGGAATGCCGTTTCTTGCAATTGACGGCGCGGTGCGGTCGCGTCACACTCGACTCGAATTATGAAAACATCTCTCTGCCTACCGCTCGCTTCCCTGTTGCTCGCCGCCGGTTTGTTGGTCAGCTTTGCGGCGGAAACTGACACCGCGCCGGTTAGTCCCTCCGTCGCCAAAGATTCGCGCTGTTTTGAATTGCGTACCTACCATGCCGCGCCGGGCAAATTGGAGGCGTTGAATGCGCGCTTCCGCGATCACACCTGCGCCTTGTTCAAGAAGCACGGCATGGAGATCATTGGCTTCTGGATTCCCACCGACAAGGACAAGGGCGCCGAGAGCACGCTGATCTATATCCTCGCCCACAAGAGCCGCGAAGAAGCCAAGAAATCCTGGGACGCCTTCGGCAAGGATCCGGAATGGAAAAAGGCGCAAGCTGCGTCCGAAGCAAACGGAAAACTGGTCGACAAGGCCGAGTCCGTCTTCATGTCGGCCACGGATTATTCGCCGATGAAGTAGGGCGGAACGCCTGGCCGTCGGCCGGCGGGGCAGCAAACTACGCAGCAACAAGCGCAACTGACGGTTAGCGCTGCTGGCCGCAGGGGGGCATAAAGACTGGCGGTTACGCTCGGACTGTTTCCGGCGCGCAACCGAAAGCTGAATTGATCTGTGAATACGAACTCTCTCCCCTGGAAATCGGCCCCGGAAGCTTTGAGCCATGTGCGCAGCGGCATGCGGGTCTTCATTGGCTCCGGCTGCGCGGCGCCGCAATTATTGGTCGAGGCGCTCGCGGCCCGGGCCCCCGAGGTCTACGACGTGGAAGTGCTGCACATCCTCACCCACGGCCCGGCGCCGTACGCCAAACGTGAGCTGAGTGATCACTTCCGGCAAAATTCCTTCTTTATCGGCGGCAATGTGCGCCCGGCGGTTCATGAAGGCGTGGCGGACTATACCCCGCTGTTTCTTTCGGAAATCCCGCGCATGTTCCGCGAAGGTCGCATGCATCTGGATATCGCGCTCGTCCAGGTCAGCCCGCCAGATGCGCATGGCTTTTGCAGCTTCGGGGTTTCCGTGGACGTGGTGAAGGCGGCGGTGGAAACGGCGGACTATGTCATCGCCGAAGTGAACCCCGGCATGCCGCGCACCCTCGGCGACAGTTTTGTCCACGTCAGCGCGTTGGATGCGCTGGTGCAAAGCGATCGGCCCGTGCTCGAAGCGCCGATGGAGGAAATCACCCCGGAGGCGAAGAAGATCGCGGAGTTCATCGAATCGCTTGTGCCCAACGGGGCGACGTTGCAGACGGGGATCGGCTCGATTCCCAGTGCCGTGCTGGAGGCGCTGGGCAACAAACGCGATCTCGGCATGCACACGGAAATGCTCACGGAGGGGGTCATTCCTCTCATCG
>JANXWY010000300.1 GCA_025350905.1 Verrucomicrobiota bacterium | reverse complement strand
CCTCGGCGCGCAACCCTGTCAATTGATCGTGGGTTCGCAGGCGGGAAAATTGTATGGCTCCTTCGTGGTCAACGAACGGCACCGGCATCGCTTCGAGTTCAACAACGCCTACCGCGCACAATTTGAGCAGGCCGGCTTCGTGTTCAGCGGCAACTCCCCCGATGGGAAGCTGGTGGAAGTCATCGAACTCCCCGCGCATCCCTTTTATCTCGCGAGCCAGTTTCATCCCGAGTTCCTGAGCAAGCCGCACCAGCCGCATCCGCTGTTCAAGGGCTTCATCGCCGCCGCGCACCTGCAGATTCACAAAAAGCCGCTGTGAGTTTATGGCCCAATGCCCGATCCGAGAATTGAACCGGTACTTCGGGCGACGAGCCTAAAGGTTGGAAATACCGTAATCTATGCAAAGCTGCGCCACGTCGGCGCCAACGAATGACGATGTTCTGCGCGATGCGCCGGCGTTGGAATTTCCCGATTGGAGCGGCATGTTGCCGCATCGCTCGCACAAGACTTTCGAGCAAGCCGTGCGGTGGAATGAGGAAATGCTCACCCGGTTTCCGCCGAAGAAACTCGCCTCAAAGTTGGAGGCGGAACGTCGCTGCCACGCGGAGTTTGTTCTGTCATCTGTTTCTGGCTTTTGACCTTGGACCTCTGACCTCTGTTTTCCGCTTTCTGCCTTCGGCCTTTGAAACGAGCGGGATCATCGGTCTCAATTCTGGGTCCGGTTGGAAGTGTTGGTTGACGTGCCACAATCCTTGTGTCACAATCCGGCCATGTCAACGATCAGCGCCCGCCAGTTGCATCACGACACCAGCGCCGTGCTCGACGAGGTCGCCAAGGGCAAGACTTTCCGCATCACGCGCAACGGCAAAAATGTCGGCCGACTCGCGCCGGAAAATGCCAGTCCCCCGGTGGCGTGGGACGACATCATGGGCGAGGTGTGGGCCGCGCAAAAGAAGTGCTCCGGCAAATCGCGCAATCCCGTCCTGGCCGAACGGGAAAAGCGGCGGCGATGATCACCTACGCGGATTCCTCCGTCTTCATCGCCTGGTTTCATCCCGACGACGAATTCGCCGGTGTCGTCACCCCGTGGGTGCAGGCGCACGTCACCGATTTCATTTGGAATCCAATTCTCCGAGCCGAAGTGCGACACAACTTGCGCAAGCTCCGCTCCACGTATGCCCGCACCGCGTGGAACGCCTATCGTGCCGCCGAGAGCAACCGCCGGTTGACGTTTGGCCGCGAACGCCTTGCCGACCTGCTGGAGCAAACGGATGAACTGAGCGCGGAGCAGGCCACGGTCGTCCCCGCCGGCACCTGGGATTTCTTTCACGTTGCCGCCGCGCTTCACGCCCGGACTGCCGGCTTCGCCACCTGCGACAAGCTTCAGGCGGAACTGGCCACCGAAAGCGGTTTGGCAAAAGTGAAACTGTTCAAAGCCTGAGCGCAGGCTCCTTTCGATTTCCGACCTCCGACCTCCGACCTCCGACCTCTGATTTCTATTTTCTGGCCCCTGCCTTCCGCTTTCTGCCTGCAGCCTTCGAAACCAGCGGGAGCACCGGAGGCAGCTTGAAGGCGGATTGCGTCGGTTTGAGGCAACGGTCGCGAGATGGCCGTAAATTCTTTCCGTGGCGCATAGAAACTTGTCCGTTGTTCCGACCTCAAGTACAAGTGCCCGTCAGATGGATGCGAGCCCGCGCCTTTTTAAATATTTATCTTCGGACAAGCTGGTTTTCTTTGAAAATCGCTTGGTGCTTCTCACGCCGCCCATTTATTTGAACGATCCGTGGGATTATCCAAACATCTTGGTTCAAGCGATAACCCGTGAAAGGTAAAAATTGGATTCTCTTCGACACCGAAACAACCGGCTTATCCTCGCCGGTCTTCGTCGCAGAAATGGCCGTGCGCTACGCGGACTTGCCTGCACCCCAACAGCCGATGCCGAGCGGGTATGCTGCTTGGCTGTATCTTTACGATCTTCGATGAAAATCAAGATCCCTGACTGGCTCAAAAAAAATATTAGCATCCGACCACGGGTTCGCCATCCGCCTTCCCGCTGGGAACGGGGGTTCGGCAAAGCGATCCAAGTTCTAACTATTTTCGGACTGGTGTGGTTCGCCCTTTGGCGGGTTCAGTTGCACTACCGTATCACCCGGCAGTTCCAGGCGATTCGTTCTGCAGGACTGCCCGCCTCCCCCCAGGAACTGGATCGCTGGTATGCAGCGGTGCCGGAGGCCAGTAATGCCGCCATCGTATTGACCCCGGCCTTTGAGCTGCTTCGCACCTTCCTGGACGAACGACCTAATGTCTTCACCCAGGCAAATCTCTTGGACCGGCGAACCGCATGGTCCGACGAAACCAGCGGGCGGATTGGCGAGTATGTGGCGATGAATGGCGAAGCGCTGGCATTAGCGCGCGAAGCCGTCCAACGCCCTCTTTGCCGCTATCCGGTTGACCTCACCTACGGTATGGAGGCTGAACTGCCACATTTGTCCAAGTTGAAGAGTCTGGCACGGGCCGCCGGGCTGCGCGCCGCCATCGCTGCCAACGAAGGTCACCAGACGGATTGGCCTTCCGATGTTCGGCTCATGCTTCAACTGGCCACCACACTTGATCACGAGCCGACGCTGCTTTCCCAGCTAGTTCGTGACGCCATCATCACCATCGCGGTGAAGACGACCGAGCGATGTCTCAATTCGGCCGCCGCTCATGGCGCGATTTGTGGATTGATCGAGGCGTTTGGAGGAGCGGTAAGCACCAATGGCATTCGGATTGGGCTTATCGGAGAACGCGCTAGCGCATCACCTGTGTTCCGTATGAGCAGGGCCGAGGCTCACCAGCGTGACAGCTTAGCCGAGACCGAGTCACCGAAGATCAAGCCGCCACCGCTTGCCGGGGGTGGCAACCCATTAATGTGGGTTTCGGGCTTTTTTGAGCGCGACTTGAGTTTCTACTTAAGCGCGATGGAGACCAACATCGGACTCGCAGCCCTCCCGCCACCAGCAAGCCTGGTCCTCACGAACGTATCCGAGCAACTGAGAGGTACTGCGTCGCGACGAGGTTATTTTTTCTCCACGATCACTCTGACCGCGATTGAGAAGGCGATCGTCCGGGATGCCCAAACGCGGGCGCACATCCGTCTGGTGCAGGCGGCGCTGGCAGTCGAGTGTTATCGGGTTCTTCACCATGATTTGCCCGAAAACCTGGCTGACCTCACGCCGGCAATTCTGGCGGTTGTGCCCGCCGATCCGTTCACGGGTGGACCATTGCGGTATCGCCGGACGGACAACGGCTTCGTCCTTTACAGCGTTGACCGCGACGGGCTCGACAATGGCGGTCTCCAAAAGCCGTTGAAGGCAAAGTTCAGCGACCCGACCAACTACGATCTGACTTTCACTGTTGAACGATGACCTACGCCGAAGCCATTCAATTTCTTTACGGCCTTGGGCTTTTTGGCGCACGGTTTGGGCTGGAAACCACTCGCACGCTGGCCGCTCGTGCCGGCAATCCACAGGACCAACTCCGCTTCATCCACGTCGCGGGCACAAATGGCAAGGGTTCGACCTGCGCGATGCTGGAAAGTATTTATCGCGCGGCGGGCTTGCGCGTGGGGTTGTTCACGTCGCCGCATTTGGTTTCCTTTCGCGAGCGGATTCAGGTCAATCGGCAGTTGATTAGTGAGGCGGATGTGGTGCGGTTGGTGGGCGCGGTGCGCACGCAGGTGGCGGCGGGCGTCTCGCCTGCCGTAGAGCCGGGCTTCCAGCCCGGCGGAAATGGCGTTGGAGAATCAGAGCGCGCGAAAAATTTTGAAACCACAGCGTGTTCAAGCGTCAGTCCGGGCGGCAAGCTGCCGCCCTCTACGGCAGGCGGGACGCCCGCCGCCACACTCTTCGAGTTGGTCACCGTCATGGCCTTGTGCTATTTCGCCGAACAGAAATGCGATCTGGTGATTTGGGAAACCGGTCTCGGCGGGCGGTTGGATGCGACGAACATCGTCACGCCGCTCGCGAGCCTCATCACGAACATCCAGTTGGATCATCAGCAATGGCTGGGCAACACGCTGGCGGAAATCGCCTTCGAAAAGGCGGGCATTATTAAACCTGGCGTACCCGTTCTGACGGCCACGAACGAGCCGGAGGCATTGGGGGTGATTGAGGCGGTGGCGCGCGAGCAGGGCGCTCGGCTTATCCCCGTAGGACAGGCGTCGCGCCTGTCTCTAAATTCCGTTCCGCTTCGAATGAAAAAAGGCGCGACGCCTGTCCTACGGTTGCTCGGCGACCACCAACAGCTCAACGCCGCGCTTGCGCTGGCAGCCGTGGACGTTCTGCAGCCGCAAATCCACGTGAGCAGCGCCCAGATTCGCACGGGCCTCGCCCAGGTAAACTGGCCCGGGCGATTGCAACTCGTCACGCGGCCCGGCGGACAGAAAATCCTGCTGGACGGAGCGCACAATCTCGCCGGGGTGGAGGCCTTGGCCATCGCGTTGCGACAACACTTTCCAAACGCAAAGCCCACCTTGATTCTCGGCATGCTGGCGGACAAAGATTGGCGTCCAATGTGTGCGCGGCTCGCGACGCTGGCCGCGCACATCCTGACGGTACCCGTGGCCAGCGAGCGGACGGCGCAAGCGGAGGAGTTGGCTGCGGTTTGCCGGGAGACGCGGCGATTGGAGGTCGTGGAGTGCGCCTCACTGGCCGAGGCCGCGCAGCGAACCGGGAACGACCCGTTCGTGGTGATCACTGGCTCGTTATATCTCGTCGGCGAAGCGCTGGAACTTTTGAGACTGGGGCCGGCCAGCGATGCCGGCGAGCGCGGGTTGAATGACTGGGGCGGTGCGAAGACGCAATCGTCCGGAAAATAAAGTGCGCACGAGGGAGTAATCTCCGTTGCCCGGTCGGGGCATCTGTCATGTTGATTGCCTGGCGGGTCCGATGTCAGGTATCGTCTCGCCCGTGGCGGCCGTGGCCCGCAACCCAGATTATTTTCGATCCAAAACATGAGTCTGCCCATTCAACTAATTTCAACGGATTTCGACGGCACCATCTTCGCCGAATTTGAGAGCCCGCCCATCCCGGTGAGGCTCGTCTCGCTGATTGGCGACTTGCAAGCGCGCGGGGTCAAGTGGGTGATCAACACGGGACGGGATATGTCGAGTTTGATGGAGGCGCTGGCGCGCTCAAAAATCTCCGTTCAACCCGATTATCTGGTCCTGGTGGAACGCGAGCTGTACCAGCACGACGGCGTACGCTACGCCCCGGTGACCGAATGGAATGCCGCGTGCGATCGCGATCACGCGGCGCTCTTCCAGCGGGTGCAGACCGAGGTGGGTGGGTTGATTGACTGGGTGAACGACCGTTTCCACGCGACCGTGTATGCGGATCCGTATTCGCCGTTTTGCCTGACCGCGGGGAACAACGAAGAAGCGGATTTGATTCACGCGCGGTTGGATGAGTTTTGCCTGCGTTTTCCCGAGTTGACCGTCGTGCGGAATGATGTCTACGCGCGGTTCAGTCATGTGGCCTACAACAAGGGCACGGCGTTGGCGGAATTGACCCGACGGTTGGGGCTGACCGCGGCTCAAGTTTTTGCGGCCGGCGACCATTTGAACGATTTGCCGATGCTCAAGCGCGAGTTCGCCCGCTGGCTCGCCACGCCGGCCAACGGTATTGAGTCCGTGAAAGCGGTGGTGCGCGAACAGCAAGGTTTCGTGAGCCAGTTTCGGTGTGGCACGGGCGTGGCCGAGGGTTTGGAGTTTTGCCTGCGTCAGGCGTGAAAATTTCTTGCGACCGGAAAATCTGACGCTCGCATGGTGTGAGGCGGAACGGCGATTGAGGATTCGCTTCCAGTTTGCGAATTCAAAATCGTACCCGGCCGAATTCTGTGTCGCTTCGAATTTCCGCGGCGCCTCGCCGTAGCGGTGGGCGTCCTCGCCTGCCGTAGAGCCGGGTCGTCCCGCCCGGCGGAAAGCCCGTGCGTAACTCGAAACCGTTGGAAATCACATGGGGCCTTGGAATGTTCGTGCGGCTTTTCCGGGCGGCGGGACGCGCGCCCTCTACGTCCGGCGTGGACGCCTGACTCTACTAAACGCCCCCGAGCGCCATTCTTTCTCCGCTTTGCTGCCAGCCAAACGCCAACCCACCGCCTCATACGCGGTTTGCACTTCCGCGAACTCACGCTTCAAAATCCCCGCCACGACCAGCACGCCGTCCGGCTTCACGCGCGCCAGAATCCGGTCGCGTTCGGCAATCAGCAAGTTGGCCAGTAGGTTGGCGCAGACGAGGTCGTATTGCTTCGCGCTGCGGAGCGGGAGCTTCGTGAGGTCGGCGCAGGTGATGCGGATTTTCTTTTCGACGCGATTGGTGGCGGCGTTAGCTTTTGCGACCCGGATACATTGCGGATCGAAGTCGAGCGCGTGGACTGGGGCGTAACCGAGCTTCGCGGCGGCGATGGCGAGAATTCCGGAGCCCGTGCCAATGTCGAGGCAGGAAAGGGTCGGGTTGCCGCGCGGCGGCGACCCTGCGCTGTACCGGCGCGGAAGCGGCCGGCCGGTGTCGAGCGCCAACGCGAGCTTCGTTCCGCCCGCTGGACGCGGGCGGGGACATCGCAGCGCGAGGCCCCGACCGCGCACCAATTGCCGCAAACAAAACTCCGTGGTGGGATGCTGACCGGTGCCAAAGCTGAGTCCAGGATCAAGGACGATGACGGCCTGGCCGCGCTTGGGTTGGCGGCGAATCCAACTGGGTTTCACGAGCAGACGGGCGCCGATGGTAATGGGTCGGAAATGGCGCTTCCAGGATTCGGCCCAATTCTTCCGCGGGAGTTTTTGAATGGTGATTTTTCCCACCCCGATGTTCAACCCACAGCGGGTGATCGCCAGCAATCCGGCGCGCAAGGCGCGGCGCGTGGCGGCGGTATTTTTCGGGGGCGTGGTGGTGAAGGCCGAGACGATCGTGACGCCGGATTCGGCATCAGTATAGGCCGACGGATGGGGCGCGACCAACTCAGTGATCAATTCAGCCACGGCGTCCTCCGCTTCGAGGGTGGTGGTGATGGAGGTTTTCCAGATGGTTTCGCGTTTCATGCTGTTGGCGGTTTCCGAACAAGAGGCGGAGCTGGTTCAAAGGAACGTTAACCAATGGCGAGTCACCGCAGGGGTACGCGGCGACTAACTCACGGGCTTCGAGTTCAGGTGGCGCCACGGGGTAAAGTTGAGCAACTGAATTTCGGCGCGGTGAGGATGAATCTCGATTTCGGTGACGCTGGCGTACGCGATTTCGAAGCCGGCGGTCTTGGGCAGAGGCAGGTCGAGCAGAATGGCGATCACCTGGCGGATCACGCCGCCATGACAAAAGACGGCGACGCTTTGGCCGGGGTGTCGTTGCACAATTTCCTGCACGCACGGTTCGATGCGCCCGCGATAGTTGGCCGCGTCCTCGGCGGTGGGGATGGCGCCGCTACAAAATTGGTCCAGCCACGACGAAGCGCGGACGCCGAATTGGTGCTGCACCTCGGTGAAGGACAGTCCGGTCCAGTTGCCGAAATCCACTTCGCGCAGGTTTGGCAGGATGACCGGGGTAGGCACGCCGTTGCCTTGGAGGAGGGCGGCGAGGGTCTGTTGCACGCGTCGCATCGGGCTGGCGTAGATGGCGGCGAATGCTTGCTGGCGGAGATGCTCGGCGAGCGCGACGGCCTGCTCGTGCCCCCGGGGGGAGAGGTCCATGTCAATGCGACCGCCGAAGACGCCTTGATAGCGGGCTTCGACTTCCGCATGACGGATAAGATGAAGCGTGGTGGGGTTCAAATATTTAAAGGCGGAACTCGGTGGGGCCGCCGCCCTCGCCACGGCATGAACTTACTTTCTGTCCCCGCCGTCGGGCGGCGG
>JANXWY010000291.1 GCA_025350905.1 Verrucomicrobiota bacterium | reverse complement strand
TTTATGGGCGAAGTGGTTGATCCGGAGGACGGTCGCGTGTGGCGATGGGAACTTGCCCGACCGGCCGGGGCTTAGGTCCGACGCGTGGTGATCATCCACCGCGGGATCTGGCACGTATGAAAAAGTCGGGCCACAGCCCGTCGCCAGCTGATGCTTCAACGGCCGCTTACAAAGTTGACCTGCCATCGCGGCCACGGCTAATTTTGAATAATGAAACAAAAACTTCGTCGCCCGTTGCGGCTGCAACCCGCCGTGCCGGCGGCTATCCCGGCGGCCGCGGCGGGCTGGCTAAATCGTCGCTCGTTCTTGCAGACCATGGGTTTCACGGCAGCGGGCTTGGGCTTGGCGGCGGCGGCCCAAGCCGAGGAAAAGCCCATCCAAGGTTTTGAGAAAACAGCGGACAACCCGAACGCTTCCGCCGGCTGGAAGCCGGTATCCGACCGCAAGGTTAGGGTCGGGCTCGTGGGTTACGGCGTTTGCAAATTTGCCGCCGCCTTCGGGTTTCAGGATCATCCAAACGTCGAGGTCGTGGCCGTGAGCGACCTGCTCCCGGACCGTTGCACCGAGTTGGCCAAGGTGACGCGTTGCCCCAAGACGTATCCGTCCCTCGCGGAACTGGTGAAGGATGATCGGATTGAAGCGGTGTTCGTGGCGACGGATGCCCCGAGTCATGCCCGGCATTGCATTGAGGTTTTGAAACACGGCAAACACGTGGCCTCGGCGGTGCCGGCGGTGTTTGGTTCACTTGAGGACGCCGACGAACTCTTTGCCGCCGTCAAGGCGAGCGGTCGCAAGTACATGATGTTCGAGACGTCCTGCTTTCACGAAGAGCTGTACGCCATGCGCCAGATTTACCGCGCCGGCGGCCTGGGCCAGCTCGTTTATTCCGAAGGCGAATATTATCATTACATGGAACAACCCATCGATTCCTACCAAGGCTGGCGCGTCGGACTGCCACCGCAATGGTATCCGACCCACTCGAACGCTTACTACGTGGGGGTGACCGGCGGGAGCTTTACCGAGGTTTCCTGCCTGGGCGTGCCCAGCCGGATCCAGCATTTGCAACCGGCGAATAATCGTTATCGAAACGCGTTCGGAACGGAGATCGCCTTGTTCCGTACGAGCGAAGGCGGGATGTCGCGGATGGCTGTCAGTTGGGACACGCCTGGCTTCGGCGGCGAGGTGGGCCGGGTTCGTGGACAAAAAGGTTCGTTCCACGGCCAGTACGAAGGGCTGGAGAAAACCTTACCCCCCACGCAGCGACCGCCCCTGCCGCCCGGCGTGGCTGGCGGCGGCCACGGCGGCTCGCACGGCTATCTCATGAACGAGTTTGTGACCGCCATTCTTCAGGATCGCCAGCCGCTCGTGAATATCGCCATGGCATTGAACCTGACGGTAGCCGGAATTGTCGCGCACGAATCAGCCGTGAAGAACGGCGAGTGGATGAAAATTCCGCAGTACAAACTTTGAGAAAGCGCGCGCGACTCGACCGTACCTCATGGCTCCGCGAGGAACGTTGCCGCCAACCAGCATGAAAGCCATTTCGCACCTGATCGCCTTGGGAGTTGCCTCCGCGATTGGTTGCGCTGAAAATGCGGTCGTGGCCCAGACCAATTTTAGCGCCGCCCACAGTTGGCTGCAGTCGGCGGAGATCGCGCCGCCGTTCACGCTTCCGGTGGGCAGGGCTGCCTGGGAAAAGCAGCGCCTGCTGGTGCGCGCGCAATTGGAGGAACTGCTCGGTAAATTGCCGCCGCGCCCCAAGCTGCCCAAGGTCGAGACGCTGGCCCGGGAGGATCGTGGGGATTACCGGCTCGAACGATTCCGCTTCGACAACGGGGCCGGGGCGACCGTTCCGGGTTATCTCCTGTTGCCAAAGAAGGTTTCCGGCCCGGCGCCGGCGATTCTTTACTGCCACTGGCACGGGGGCGAATACGACCTCGGGAAGGAAGAATTATTTCAATCCAAACACACGCCCGAAGCGCCCGGCCCGGCTTTCGCCAAGCGCGGATTCGTCGTGCTGGCGATTGACGCCTATTGTTTCGGCGAGCGCAATGGCCAGGGGCCCGGCGGCGAGGCGGAGAAAGGTTCCGCCGGCGAAATGACCGCGAGCAAATTCAATCTGTGGGTCGGCCGCACCCTGTGGGGCATGCTGCTGCGCGATGACTTGATGGCCCTCGATTACCTGGCATCGCGGTCCGAAGTGGACGCCCGGCGGATCGGAGTCACGGGCATGAGCATGGGGGCGACACGCTCATGGTGGTTGATGGCGCTGGACGAGCGGATTCGGACCGGCGTCGCCGTGGCCTGTCTGACGCGCTACCAAAATCTCATCGCCGAGGAGGCGTTGAAGGCGCACGGCATTTACTATTTTGTCCCGAACCTGCTGAACCATTTCGATACCGAAGCGGTCGTCGCTCTGTTGGCGCCGCGGCCGGTGTTGCTGATGAATGGGGATCAGGACGCGGGCTCGCCCGTGGAGGGCATACACGCGATTGAACGCGTCGTACGGCAAACCTATGCGCTTTACGGCTCGACGAATGAATTTCAGAGCGTGGTGTATCCGGGCCAGGGGCACGTTTACACGCCGGCGATGTGGGCAAAAACTCTGGCCTGGATGGAGGTGCAGTTGAAGCCGTAAGCGGAGGTTGCCTTGTGACCAGGACTGGGGACAAGGGAATTGTTTATCCCAAAATCAACGCCCCGGCCTCGATGCCCGTTCCTTGTGCTGGAGTTCGCGCAACGGCCGGTAACCGATAAGGATGATCTTCTGGTCGGCGATGATTTGCTTCATCACCGCGTTGTGGGTGAAAACTTCGAACTCCTCTGCCCGGGTGGACCACGAGCCGGTGATGGCTTTCAGTTCGTCATTGGGCAGCCCCGCGTGAATGTAGAGTTCCGTCACGCCCGGTTTCAAATTCTTCACCACTTCCAGCCAGAATTCTTTCACCCCAAGTTTTTCATTCTTTAATTCATCGAAGACAAAGTAATCCGGAGAAACAATCCCCCGTGCAGTGAACTGGCCCCGGATTTCCGGATGGCCCATTCGGGAGAGGGTCTCCTGGGAAGCCATCCGCACCGGCAGATCAAATTCCACGGCCAGCTGCAGGTAAGTCTTCATGTAGTCGGGGTGGTACTGCAGCGTGCCCATGTGTGAATCCAAATGGGTGACATCCACGCCAGCGGTCAGCGCGCGCTTGATCTGCTCCCGGCCTTCGATCAAGGCCTGCTCCGGCGTGGCGTGGGCATAAACTTCGGGAATTTCCGGCCAGAGATAGCCCGCCGGATCCACCAAACCGGGCACCTGCTCCCGCGGGGCCACCGGACCCCAGCGATACTTGGTCCATTCTGAAGTGTGACAAAGATGGATGCCAAAATCTTTCTCGGGATGATCCTTGGCGTAAGTTGCGATCTCCGGGAACCAGGGGCAGGGCACCATGATGGTGGCGCAGCGCATGTGTCCCTGTTCCAGCGACTCAATGGTAGCCAGATTCGCGGAATGGCACATGCCCACATCGTCCCCGTTGACGATGAGCAGTTTGTCCGTGGCATTGTAGCCAAGCCGTTCCGCCAGCGGGGCCGCGGTGGCGCCGGGTGGAATGGCACCAGGAAAAAGCAGGGGCAGGGCAATCATTAGGAGGCGGGGACCGAACAGTTGGTCACGGTGCATGGGCTGAGACTATTTGCTCGCACCCCGTGGGGCAACCGGGATTTTGAATCTGGATTCTGAATCCGGTGCAGCAGGCTGGCGGGCACTTGTTCGGCATTGCGCACAACCCCTAGTTCTGCTGTCTTTAAAGCGAAGCCGGATGCGAGCTGTTCGCTAAACCAACCGCGCCAGAAAATAATATGCTCAACCATCGAGTCGTCACGCTGCCCCTCTTGGGATTAGCACTTTCAGTGCTGCCACTTCCAGCCTCGAGCGCGTCGGTCGCCGATGCCGGAATCGAAATTCCGTTCAAGAAATTCGTGCTCACCAACGGGCTGACGTTAATCGTGCATGAGGACCACAAGGCGCCAATCGTCGCGGTCAACCTCTGGTATCATGTCGGGTCCAAGAACGAAAAGCCGGGGAAGACCGGCTTCGCCCACCTGTTCGAGCACCTCATGTTCACGGGGAGCGATCATTTCAAAGGGGGCGGGGATCAACGGGCGTTCTTTGAAGCCATGGAACGGATCGGAGCGACGGACTTGAACGGCACCACCAGCAATGATCGCACGGATTTTTTTGAAAACGTTCCGAAAAACGCCCTGGAGGTCGCCTTGTGGATCGAGTCCGATCGGATGGGACATTTGCTCGGCTCCGTTGATCCGGCCCGGCTCGATACCCAGCGCGGCGTGGTCCAAAACGAGAAACGCCAGGGCGAAAACGAACCCTACGGCGTGACCGAGGAATTGATCGTCAAGGGCACCGCGCCGACCGGGCATCCGTACTCCTGGACGGTGATCGGCTCGATGGAAGATCTCAATGCGGCTTCGTTGACGGACGTAAAAACCTGGTTCACGAACTACTATGGTGCCGCGAACACGGTGCTCGTGTTGGCCGGGGACATCGATCCCGACACTGCTCTCAAGTTGACGGAGAAATATTTCGGAGAGATTCCGGCAGGTCCTCCTGTGGCCCGATATCAAACCTGGATTCCAAAAATTACCGGCGCACGTCGCGAGGTCGTAGCCGACCGGGTGCCGCACGCGCGGCTTTACAAGGTCTGGAACATCCCGCCCTACGGCGAAGCCGAAAACGTTTACCTCGATCTGGCGGGGGACGTGTTGGCCTCGGGCAAATCTTCCCGGCTTTACAAGCGATTGGTTTATGATGAGCAGATCGCCACCGACGTTTCCGCGTCCGTCAGCCCGAATGAAATCAGCGGGCAATTCACCGTCGTCGCCACCGCCCGACCGGGTGTCGATCTGGCCCGGATCGAGGATTTCG
>JANXWY010000272.1 GCA_025350905.1 Verrucomicrobiota bacterium | reverse complement strand
CATCCAACGGTTCCAACGCCCGGACGGGATCGAGGAGAGTGATCGCTGCGCCTTGGAGCATAAAATCCTCGGGGGTTCTCGGGGAAAGAGAGTCCAGCGTGCGAAAGATTGGTTCGGCTTTCTCCCACTTTCCAACCATGGCGTAGGCCTTGATCAACAAGGTTTGCGCTGCGGCGCTCGTCGGTGTCAGCTTCACCGCCTGCTCCAAGTGCTGAACAGCCTCGCCAAATTCGCCGCGTCGGATGGCGACCAAACCGCGCAACATACGCACCTCTCCATGTGAAGCGCTGGCCATCTCTGCTTCGCGGATGAATCCCTCCGCGCCTATCATGTCGCCGCTCCAGGCGGCCAGCAATGTTTTATCAATCGCTGCCTGCCGTCTTTCGGCCAGGCGCTGCTGCTTCGCATGGTGAGCTTGAAAACCGAACAGACCAGCGAGAAGTAACGCGATGGAAATGGCCGCCGTGCCAACGACAGCGACTTTGTTCCTGCGAATCAGTTTCTGGAACTTGTATGCTGCGCTCGGTGGACGCGCGACAATCGGCTGGTCGCTTAAATGCCGTGCGATGTCCGTGGCCACGCCATTGGCAGTCTCGTAGCGCCGCGTGCGATCTTTCTCGAGGCACTTCATCACGATCCAATCCAGGTCGCCGCGCACTTGATGGATCAGCTTGGGCACTTCGGTCTGACGATGCCGAGCCACCTGACGAAGCTTTTCGCCCAGAGTTCGCAACCGAGTGGAAGGTCTAGGTGGGTCTGTTTCTCGAATCATCCGCTGGATCTCGTCTAGGGCCGCCTTGCGGAACGTCTCGGCATCGAACGGGGTGACGCCCGTCAGCAGTTCGTAGAGCAGTACGCCCAACGAGTAAATGTCGGCTCGCGTATCAATGTCCAATCCGCTCAACGCCGCCTGTTCCGGACTCATGTAAGCCGGCGTGCCGATGATATGGTTGAACGCCGTGAACAGGGTCTTCGCCGTCAGCTTCTGCCCCAGTGCCTTGGCCACGCCGAAATCAATCACCTTCGGCACCGGCTCGCCATCGTGCTCGGTTACCAGCACGTTGCTCGGTTTGATGTCGCGGTGAATGACGCCCTTCTGATGCGCGTGCTGTACTGCCTGGCAGACCTTCATGAAAAGCTTCAGGCGCTCACGCGTGGGCAGATTAGCCTGATCGCAGTAGTCAGTGATCGGGATTCCGCGCACGAGTTCCATTACGAAATAAGGCCGCCCGGCTTCGGTCGCTCCGGCATCCAGCGCACGCGCGATGTTCAAATGGTCCATCAACGCGATGGCCTGCCGCTCGGCCTCGAATCGAGCGATGACCTCCCGCGTGTCCATGCCGGCCTTGATGATCTTGAGCGCCACCTTGCGTTGCACCGGCTCGACCTGCTCCGCCATGAAGACAACACCGAATCCGCCCTCGCCAATCTTCTCCAGCAGCTTGTAGCGCCCGATCATCTTGCCGGGGGGCTCGGTCACGAAGTCAGACTTGGGCAGTGCTTCGGCGGGCAATAGCTCCAGCCCCATTGCTGCGAGACAACGGGGACAAAGCCCTTGCGGCGCGTTGGCCGGGAGTTCCCCCCCCGCATTCGTCACATGTTGGTTTGATCTCCATGCGTCACGGCTCAGTCGAGAGCCTACCTTACATTCAGACCCAATCCGGTCGGCAAGTAACTAGGAACCGGCTTGACCTAACGCCTGGAACAACGCACGCAATTCCTCCTCAACCTCAGCCGGGTCGGAAACGGTATTCCCGATTTCGGCACGCAGCAATTCCCCGTAACGTTGCCGCATCCGGCTGACCGCCATTTTCAAGGCGGCCTCGGTCAGGCCCAGGTTTTTCGCCAGTTCCGCGCCGGACGCGGCCCGCTTCTCACCCGTCAGGAAAATCTTGAGCACGCCAAACTGCACTCCTTTTCCGGAAGCGACGAATTCCTGTTCCAGCTTGGCGAGGGTCTGGTTGAGCAGGGTCAGCGCCCACTGTTGCTCGTAGAGTTGCTCCGGCGAAAGATTGGACGCCGGCACTTGGAGGAACGGCTGTTCGGCCGAGTTGTCGTCGATGGAAACGAAGGAATAGTTACCGCCGCGCTTCTGCGTCTGAGTGCGGCGCCATTCATTGGCCAGGAAATGGTCCAAGGCGGCGAGCAAAAACGAGCGAAATTTGCCCTTGTTGCGATCCACCGCGCGCAGAAAATCTTTGGCTAGGAGCCGCAAAAAGAATTCCTGGGTCAGGTCCTGCGCGTCGTGCGCGCCATAGCCCCGCCGGCGCACGAAGGCGTAGAGCGGCCACCAGTAGACGCGACACAGTTTTTCGAGCGCCACATCCGCTCCGTCGGCTGCTCCTTGGCCCGCCTTCAGCACGACACTCCAATGCGTGGTCACGAAACTCCGGGGCGAAGTATCGCCGTTGGGTTCTAGGCCGGCTTCGGGAGACATGACAATATTGTAGGGCGAGCCCGCCTGCGATCAAGGGAGATAACCGAACCGGGTGCGACCGGAAAGGGCAGTCAACCCAAGTAGCGGCCCGGTCGGGTGGCCGGACGCTACTTTGACTGCCACTCCCGGTCACACCCAACCGAACCGGGGGCCGGGCCGCCTCCAGATCGGTGACCTTACCACCGGCAATCGCACCCTCATCTCAAGCGGTAATGCGCTGGGTCCTGAGCAACCGGGCCAGCGAAATCGTTGGGGCGACGACGGCGCGAGGATTGGCGGTCGGCGTCCTCGGCAGACCGGGCTAGATTTTTCAAAGGATTCCGCGTATCCGTTTGTCGAACATTGCAGAAAGAGCATGGGCGCCGAGCACGACGAGCGGGAAGGGATTCGCCTGAGCCGGGAGGGGCGGGCGGAGGCATTCTCCGAGCTCATCCGGCAGCATCAACGCATGATTCACTCGCTGACATACCGGATGACGGGCTCGCTGGCCGAAGCCGAAGATCTCGCGCAGGACACGTTCCTTCGCGCCTGGCAACATCTGGATTCGTTTCAAGGCGAAGCAAAGTTTTCCACGTGGCTCTGCCGCATCGCAATGAACACCTGTCTTAATTGGCGGCGCCGCGAAGGCCGCCGGAATGAGGTGCAGCAAACCTGGGCCAACGACGCGCAGGTGGATGGTGCGCCGCACCCCGCCCCGGCGCCCGCCAGCGAATTGAACCAGCGCGTCCAAGCGGCTTTGAACCGGCTACCCGTGAAACAACGCGCGGCGATCGTCCTAACCATCCACGAAGAAATGAACCATGCCGAGGCGGCGCACGCGCTCGGCTGCTCGGAAGCCACGATCTCGTGGCGGTTGTTCGCCGCGCGGACCAAACTGAAGCGATGGTTGAAAACGGAGGTGATCGATGAATGACCGTGAACTCGATCGATGGTTGAAGTCCGCGCCCGTGCCGGAACGGCCGGTGGACTACTGGGAGGATTTTCCCCGGCGCGTGCGCGCCGCGCTTCCACGCGGCCCCGGGCGCGCCGGGCAGTGGGAAGCCTCCAGCGGGCGCCGGCCGATCTTCGCCCGGCTCACGTTGGCAGCCAGCATTGCGGGGGCTTGTCTGGTCATCGGATTCATCATCCGTTCATGGCGGGACAACAATGCATGGCTGACCGCAGGGGACCTGGCAAACGCGCGCACCTATCTGCGCGAAGTGGAGGCGCTCTTCCCGAACCAGGTGCAAGCCGTCGTCTTCGAGACGTCCGGGCCGCGACTGGAACTGGCCGCGCGAGCAGATGTCTCCGCGGGTTCGCCGGTGCTCGTGCGCGTTTGCGGCCCCGACGGCTGTCGCAGCTTTCTCACGTTCAGCGGCCAGCAAATCCCTTGGAACGGTGATTGGTTGGATGTGCTGGTGGACGCCCGTGGGCGGGTCTTGCTGGTCGGCGCGAAACTGGCCTGGACCAGTGGCGAAGCTAGCGCCCGGGTTGGCGATTATCGGTTCGCCGCGCGGTCGCTGGGAACGGCATCATGAGGACCAAAAACCTGCCGAATCTTTTGTTCGTGATCGTAATGGTGCTATCGGCGGCGGCGGCGGAACCACTCCTGGCTCAGCCCAAAGATTCGCCCGCCCGGGTTGCGATCATCACCGAAGCTGACGAATTCTCGGCGGTGGCCGATCTGCTGACGGTGGAACTTTCCGCCCGACCGCAGCTGCAATTATTAGAGCGCGCACAGATCGCGAAGCTGTATCTCGAGCAAGGGCTGTCGGCGGCGAACCGGGATTATGCCAGGCTGGGGCAGGTGCTGGGGGCGGACGGTCTGCTCTTGATGGGAATGGTGACGGAAGGCACAAACAAATTCGTCGCCGTCCGCTTCGTTGCCGTCCAGCCCGGGGTGATCATTGGGAGCGTGCGGGCGCCGTGGCCGGTCGCGGAGCCGGCGGCTTGGGCGCGCTGGCTGGCGAATCATTTCGGCCCGTTATTGCCGAAGCTGCAGGTGCCGGCCCGGGACGCGATTCCAATCTCGGTGGTGAATCTACGCGCCGCGGTGAATGCGAAGGCGTCTCAAGCGGTCGAGCAGCAATTGACAGTGCTGGCCATCGAACGGCTGACGCGCGAACGGGAGTTGTTCGTGCTCGAGCGGCGACAAATGGAGTTGTTGAGCGCGGAGCACGAGCTCAAAGGCGTGTCGGAATCGGCGTTTTGGAACGGGAGTTATTTGCTGGACGGGGTGATTGATCGCGACGGTTATTCGGAAGTCCGGCTCACGATTCACGCGCGCCTCACGCCGCCGGCGGGCGGTGCGCCGATTGAGCTGATCGTGGATGGCCCGCGCAGCGATTTGTCCGGCGCAGTGGAGAAACTCACCGGCAAGATCATGCAAGCCCTCCAACGCAGCAGTTCGCCCATGGCATGGGAGCCGAAGGCCGAAGCGCAAAAGTATTTCGACGAAGCGAAGTGGGCGCTCAAATGGCGCATCCGGCCGCAGGCGAAGGCGGCGTCCGAATCCGCCTGGGCACTGGGTAAACGGGATCTGGACTGCGCCTTGGTGCGGTTGCAATCGTATCTGCCCGACGTGCCGCCCGACCCCCGCGGACTTGAGACCGGAACCGCCTACACCGCCCCGCAGACCTTGAGTATCACCTTGCAGGAACTGGAGGCGCGACGGGCTTTTGCACTGGTGATCGATGAGCAAAACGCCGGCGCAACGCGGGAGATCCGATACTTGCTGGTCAACCAACTTCCCGATCCGATCCATCTCGACCGCGCGATACACCTGCTGAGTCTGTATGACGACTTTACGCGAACCCTGAGTCCGGACGAACCGAAGGTGGGTTCGCCCTGGCATCAAGCTGGAATCGAGGCCCTGACCGCCGCCTCGCAAGTGTTGCAGTATTTTCACCTGGTGGTGGATTTGACGCAGGACACCCGGGATGAACTGGCCGAATTGAGGCGGTTGGCCCGCAGGGTGGCGGAACGGATTACCCGCCCGACAACGGTGCGGGAAAGCTATTGGGTTGGGGATCGCGTGGCGACGCACGATGAGTTGGCGCACACGATGGGCGAAGCTGCGCACCTGTTCCGTTGCAAGCTGGAATGGGGCTGCTTTTGGCAGGACAAACCCGACGACTGCATCGCCATCTACCGCGAGCTGTTGAGCAGCCCGGTTTTTTGTTACTTCCATCAAGGCTTGTGGTTGCGGGAGGTGGCGCGCCCCCGGGTGACGGCGTGGACCCAGGAGGACCGGCAGCGCGCGCCGGTGGTTTGGAGAAATTTCATGGCCGAATTGAACCGCGCCACCAATTTCCTCTGGCGCATGGAGGCCAAAGCGCTCGAATTCACCGCCGCCAAAAACGATGCGGAAATGGCAGCGGCCTACGAGGGATTATTCGCCATCCTGTTTGCAAACCGGGACGCCGTGGTTACCAACAATGTCGAGTTGCTCTACCTCCACTGGGGATTAGACCCCCTGGTCTATCAGAGTGGCATCGTGACACCGGCGCGGGAAAAGCTGAAGCAGACTGATTACTTCCGGCGGCTGGACGAGATGAATGGCGAGTATTGGACGCAGTTGCAGGCAAGGCGCGAGGAGCGGGAACACGCCGAGCAGTTCGAACGACAAATAAACTTCCTCAACGCGAATAAGACCTATGAGTTCCAAAAATTCGTGGAGGCTTTTCGCTTTTTCGAGTACTCGAAAGTCCAGGCGCGGGAGCTGGCGCCATTGCTGGCAGCTTACAAATCCAATCTTGTCGCGCAAGCGGCGGGCAAAACCGGACTTGAGCAGATGCAAGCGGTGAGCGCAATAACCCAGGTTGGATTCACCGAGGCGCACGTCAACCGGGTCCTGCATCCGCCGTCGCCAGCTCCGGTCCCCACCGTCGCCAGTCCGGCCACCAACCGCCCGAAGCTCGAAACCGTCGGCCAAAGGGTGGCACCAGTAAAAAGCGAATCGTCCCCGGCGGTTGCAGCCAAGGCCCTGTCGGTCGGCAGATACATCCACCTGCCCGTCGAACGCCTTGAAACTAATCAACTCGCCGGAAAATTTTTGGAGCTGAGCGTTGTGGACCATCGCTTTGTTGCGGGCAAGCTCTGGATGGATCTGCGTTATCTCGACCCCAGCGCCGGACATTTCGACAATGGTATTCGACGAAGCGAAGCGGCCGCCGTCTGGGAGCCGGCGGGGGACCAGTGGGAAATTATTCACTACCCTGAACCGGAAATTCCGCCCAATCGCTGGTTCACCGATTACTTCGAAATTACCGCGGACGCACTTTACGTCAGCGGCTGGGAGGGTCTCCGCCGGTACGATCTCCCGACCCGGCGCTGGGAAACGCTCGCGGCACCCTGGCAGAAGCCGGTACGACTTTTTAATGTGAGCCAACGCTTGTTCGCCGCCGGCGAGGACGCCATCTTCGAGATTCGCGATCGCGGGCGAAGCGTCATTATTCTGGCCAGTTGCCGGCGGCGGCCGGCGGTGTCCGCCCTCGATTCGCTGGAAAGTCTTGGCGCCCCGGTAATTTTCCCCGGCCCGAATGATTCGATCCGGGCCCTGGCCGCCGGGAAAATTTTTTCCTGGGATGGTCACGATTGGAGCGCCGCCGTCGGGTTCTCCATTCAGGAAGCGGGGGTGTTCGCCGATGGCACCTTGCTGGTCAACGCGGCCAATCGCCAACCCACGAAGCTCTGGCTGCTGCCGCATTCGAGAACCAATCTCGAACTGTGTTTGCGCGAGGAGTGGAAAGATAACTCGCCGTTGCCCGCGCACTTCATTTCGCCCGCCGTACCGCAGCCAGTCGAATCGTCGCCGCGGTGGCAAAGCGCGGTGAATTTATCGCTGACGCGGGCGCCGTCCCTGCTGGCGCAATCGAAGCTTTACTTTTTTGTCGAGCTTGGCGGCGAATCCAATTTAAAAGGGAAAGCGGTGATTGCTGAGCAGGCCGGCCGCCATGCCGAGCTGGTCTGTCTGGATCCCAATGACTCCGTGCCGTTGATCATTCCGCTGCGATTCGATTTGGAACGCGGCCCCGCGCCCAGCACGATGCTGGATCGCGGGCGCCCCAGCATGTTCGAGCCCCAGATTCAGACTTGGATGTTAATGACCCCGGACGCCTTGCTGATTGGAAAACCAGCCATGCCCGGCATCTGGGTCATTCCCCAGCGCGAGCTGGATGGGGCTATCGCCGGGCAAAAAGCTTCCCGGGTCCGGGCGAGCCAACAGCAAACTGCGGCCGCCGATCAACTCACAAAAACCCTGCTGGAAAAGTATGACCGGAACCATGACGGAAAAATTGTGGCCGACGAAAAACTGGCCGCGCTCGGCGATCCAGTGTTTCTTGAATCCGAGTGGCCTGCGATCGATGCAAACCACAACCGCCTCCTGGACGCGCCGGAACTTGGCTATTTCGATGTAAACCAGAATTCCGTTCTCGACCCGCCCGAGTTAGCCGGCATTGAAACCTGTCTGCACCTCCTGACCGTGAAGTGGATGAATGAATTTGATGCCGACGGAGACGGTCAACTCTCGACTTCCGAGTTTTTCGCTGCGCAGCCGCCAGAGAACGCCTGGCCCTCGTTTCATCGCGGTCAGGATTTCGCTCGCGCTGACCTTAACCGCGACGGACGGCTCGACCTCCCAGAGTTGGAATTATTTCTCCTGGAATTCACCCAGCGAGGACTCCGCTCCGGTCCGTCACCAGGGCCGCCGATTCGTGCCAGTTCACCCGCAGCGTTCAAGGTGGCGGTGGAAGCGTACTGGAAAAGCCGCTCCCCCACGAATCGCACCTCACCGGTCCTCCTTGGGCGGCCTTCACCCGGACCCACCAGCCGATGAACACACTTTCGCAACGGAGATTTTGCCGGCTCCTTGGCGGATGGCTTTTCCGGTGGCTATGCGGTACCTCCGCGCATTTGGAAGTCGTGCGTCGCAGTGAAGTTCAAGGGCGGTTTGGGCACGTGTCGCTCGTCAGCGCGAAACAAGCCTGGCGGAGCGGTGACACTCGCGCCCGCGCCGGCGAATACCGTTTCGCCCCCCGGTCCCTGGGAACGCCATCATGAAAGCCAGGAACTACCTACACATTTTAACCTTGCTGGTGCTGCTCGTTCCACTCCGAGGGCCGCTACGGGGGCAGACCAATGAACCGCCGGCTCGAGTCGCGATCATTTCCGAGACAGATGAACTCTTGGCGGTGGCCGACCTGCTGACGATGGAGCTTTCCGCCAAACCGCAGCTACAGGTTTTGGAGCGCGAGCAGATTGGGAAGGTTTATCGCGAGCAAGCACTCTCTGCGGCGAACCGGGATTACGTGAAGCTCGGTCAGTTGCTGGGTGCGGATGGGTTGCTGATCGCCGGAAAGGTCCGGGAAGGAACCAATGACTTCCTCACTGTGCGACTGGTGGCGGTAACGCCGGGCCTAATCCTCATCGCCGTGCGTTTTGCGTGGCCCCTTGAGAATTTGTCGCAGTGGGCCGCCGGAATGAGCGCCCAGCTCATGCCACAGTTACCGAAGTTGAAAGTGCCCGGCACGGAAGCCATCCCGCTTTCGTTCGTCAGCCTGCGTTCGGCGGTGCCATCCGCCGAGGGGCGCGAATTGGAGCGACAATTGACCTGCCTCGCCATCGAGCGGTTAAGCGAGGAAAAACAGGTGTTCGTTCTCGAACGGAAGAAAATGCAGGCCTTGGTGGCGGAAAAGGAAGGGCAAGGATTGGACGACGCGCCCTTTTGGAACGGCAGCTATCTGATGGAGGGTGTCCTTGATCGCGACGGTTACTCGGCTGAGAACCTGACGTTGCATGTGCGGCTCGCGCCGCCGGATCGAGGCGCGCCCGTTGAATTCGTGATCACCGAAAGCCGGACGAATCTGGCAGCGGTGGTGGAAAGTCTCGCGGTGAAAGTCACCGCCGCCCTGAAGCTGAAGCCGAGCCGGCGGGCTTGGAATCCGGCGGAGGAAGCGGAACAGTTTTTCCAGGATGCGACCTGGGCAATGCGTTGGAAGCTGTTTGGGCAAGCGCAGTCGGCCAGCGAAGCGGCCTGGGCCCTGGGCAAACACACGCCGGAACTTGCGAGCCTGCGCCTCCGCGCCTACAGCGAGGCCTGCCTGCATCGCGAACCCATTCACAGCGGGAACACTGATTGTGTCACCATCTTCGCCGTGCCGGAGGCCGACAAACTCGATCCGATCACGCGCGCGCTGGAGGTGTTCGCGCGGGGCACGGATTTTTTCCGCACCAACGCCACGGACCTTGACTGGTTGAAATCCGGCCATCGCGCGCTGCGCACGGCGGCGGGCATCCTCGAAAGTTTTTATTACGCCGCCGAGGCCCGGTTCGGTCGCGAGGAAGTCTTGGAACGCGTGCGGGCCGCAAGCCGGCGGGCGGCCGACCTTTTGAGCCGTGGCGCGGGCACGAATTCGATTTCGCTCGACCGCTGGAGCGACTGCCTGGAGTTTTCCTGGTTACAATGGAACGAGGGGGGTGTGTGGTGCGACCGTCCGGAAGCGGCCCTGCCCAGGATGCGCGAAACACTGGCGAACGGTTTTCATCCAGAAAACCTCCCGCGGCTGATCGGCTGGAATTGGGAGGATCGCCTGCGCGTGCCGCGGTTGCAGCGGGAGTTCATCCAGGACCTGTGCGCGGCGACGAATGTGAATCTCCGGCTGGAAGGCAGATATTTGGCGCTCCTGCGCGCACCAGTGGGCGAGCCCGGCGGCTGGCAGCCGCAGCAGCGGGAATTGTTGGCGGCGATGTGGGAAAATCGGGACTGGATTTTTCGCAATGTCGGCAACGCCTCGCTCCTGCCGCGCGTGGAGGAGCTGTTGCGTGCAAAACAGGGTTACCAGGATCCGACCGTGCGTTTTGCGGACGAGGAATTCATCACCCTCCGTCACCAGTTGCGCCGAGAGTATCTGGCCCAGGCGAATAGTTATGACTCGCTGCTATTTCAGAAGCTGTTCGGGCCTTCCCCCAATCCGGGGCCGACCGCGGACGAAGCCCGGGAATTGTTGCCGTTGGTGGAGGACTTTGCGCAGCGCGCCAACCAGAAAGCGCACAAGTCGAACTGGATTGTCGCCTCCTTTCGCAGCGCCGCTGGGCTTCCCGTTGCCAAGGCGCCAACGGCCAAGCCTGCCGGACCGGCTTTGCCTTCGGATGCCGCAGTAGTGGGCAAATTCATTCCCTGGCGGCTGGCACGAAGGGGCATTGATCCCGGGCGCGTACCGGAGTTTTCCCGCGGGCAATTGCACGATGGCCGGCTCTGGTTTCTGGCCCGCTACTCCCCGCCCAAGCACGAACTGGGAGCATACCAGGCGGCTTTCGTGGAGGTGGATCCGCTTCGCGGAGTCACCCAGGAGATTCCATTTCCTGAACCGCGTGGTTTTCCGGGCGCGTTCCTGGTGAGCGGGGAAAATCTCCTCGCAAGCGTGACGGACAAGATCGAGTGCTACAGCTTCCGCGATCGCACTTGGAACACGCTGCCAATCGCGTTGGAAGGAGCGGCGGAAATCTTGGAAATGAAAGGCCACCGTTATCTGGCCACCAAAGAGAGTTTGCTGGAATTGAAGCCGGATCTTCGCTCGGCGGACATCCTCGCGAGTTCGCGGCGGCAACCGCCGAAGCATGAATTGGATTCGCTGTGGGGCAATCGCCGGTTGCTCGTTGCGGGTGTCAATGGAAAGCTTGGCCTGATCGTCACGAATCGCCTTTGGATTTACGACCCCGCCAGCGGCTTCTTGACCAACAGCCCGGCGGTGCCGGTGCCCGGCAATTACACCATCGCTTCCTTCAGTTGGGACGACGGCTGGCTCGTGTCGTTGACCGGTCAATCCATGCTGCCGCGGCACCTTTTGGCGTTCTCCGAGAACGCGACCAATTTCGAGTCAATGGTCCAGCAACGAGTGGTGTACCAGGGCCGGCGATTCGGGCCGGCCTTGGTCAAGCAACTGTCGCCGCCAAAATGGGACTGGCCGGAGGATTTTCCGATGGAGGAGACGCTCCTGGCGGTGGAAGGGCGGGCGCTTTGGGCTCTGAACCCGCGCAAGTTTTCGAACTCAGATTTTCCGGGCGAAGCCGACGAGCCAATGACCTTCACGGATGATCGGGACGCAACGCTGTTCCGCTTCGAGTCGGAGTTTCGATTACCGCTGGCCCTGCGCGTCCGCTTCGAGGCGAATGATCAGGGCATAAATCCTTTCCTGGCCCGGGAGGCAGGTTTCTCGCGGGGTTCGTGGGTCAAACCCAATATGCAGTTCTGGCTGCCGACGCCGCAAGGTCTGGTCCTCGCCGTGCCGAAGGCGGTCGGGCACTGGTTGATTGCGCAATCTATTTTGGAAACGAAACTGGCCGCCCAGCGAACCGGAAGACGTGCCAAGGCCAGCGCAACTGGATTGCCGTCGCCGATGGCGGAGGTTTCGTCGGTGGTTGGCTTGCCACCGACCAATCGCGCTCCGGTCAAACCATGAAACGCCGCACTGCAATTCTCTTTTGGTTGCTGGTTGGTTGGCTGATTCCAGCCATGGGCGAACCGGTGGTTGCACCGCGCTGGTTGCCTTTGGCCGAGGTCTTGAAACAATGGGAAAACCAGCCGCTGGAAGCGATCCAGCAGGCGGCCGAAAAAGGAGAGCCCACCGCCTGCCATTACCTGGGTTATGCCTACGCCGAGGGTTTCCGCGGCCAGACCAATGCAGCACAAGCCATCGCCTGGTATGAACGCGGAATTGCATTGGGCTATCTGCCTTCCGCGAACAACCTCGGTTTCCTTCATTTCAAAGGGAAGCTCGTTGCGCGCGATGTTGAGAAGGCGCTCCGTTACTACCGGGTCGCGGCGGACGGTGGTTTTCCGAATGCCCAGGCCATGCTCGGTTTCATCTACGAGGAAGGCAACGGCGTCAAACAGGATCACGAGGAAGCGTTGAAATGGTTTCGTCGGGCCGCCGACCGGGGACATGCCGAGGCCATGGTTCACTTGGGCCGCCATTACCGGCTCGGCCAAGGCGTGCCGAAAAATGTGCCGGAAGCCAGCAAATGGTTCCGCGCGGCGGCAGGCAAAGGCGAGCCGGCGGGCACGCTCAATCTCGGCTGGCTTTACGGTTACGAGCAGGACGACCCGGCCGCGGCGTTGAAATGTTTTCGCGAAGCGGCGCAGCAGGGATTGTCCGAGGCGATGTACGAATTGTATCTCTCCTACGGAAACGGCAAAGGCGTGGCCCAGGATCGCGACGAGGCCAGGCGATGGCTGACCTTAGCGGCCGAAGCGGGGCTGGCCCGCGCGCAATACCGGTTGGGGACCTTGAACGACAATCCCGATCCCGTCACCTGGCGCGAGAATCCCATCGAAGCCATCCGGTGGTATCGGCAGGCGGCGGATCAAAACTGGCCGGGCGCACAGCTCAAACTGGCGCAGTTTTATCTTCGCGGCACCGCTCTCGAACCGGATGAGGCGCGCGCGCTGGAATTGGTGCGCGCCGCGGCGGATCAGGAATACGCGCCGGCCTTGCAGGAGTTGGCCGGGCTTTACGCGCGCGGAATTGGCGAACCACGGCGCCGCGAGGACCAGCCCTTGCAACTCCTCAAGCGCGTCACGCAGCTCCAGGAACCCGGTGAACAATCGGTCAGCGAGTGGGCTTATGAGGAGATTGCCCGGCGCCATCAGTACGGTCTGGGAACGGAAAAGGATTTAATCACCGCCGCCCAATGGTACTGCCGGGGCGCCGCGGTCGGAGTGTGGTTTTTCTCGCTCGACGACAAAACCGAAAGCCGGCCGCGAATTCGCCAGGGGGAAACCTCCACGGCCACGCCGGATGAGCGGGGCGCGATTTCCTTGATCCTGCCGGAACTGGAGAGCGACGAACTCCTGCGGGTGATCCGCGGCTACCTGCGCGTGGCGACGGCGAAGGACGGCGCGGCGGCCATGCTGTTCGGCGAGCGGTATCTTGCGGGACGGGATGCGCCCCGCAACGCGGTCAAGGCGTGGTGCTGGTTCAAACTGGCGGCGGACAATGGCGCCGCCGGCGCCAGCGCAAAGCTCTCGGTCAGCGAAGCCCGCCTGGGCAGCGAACAGCGCGTGGAAGCGGTGGCCGCCCTCGCAGGGTTAACAGCCGATTTGCGCAAACTGGCGACCGTGGGCATCCCGCCGCCGCGCAGAAATCCGGAGCAACCCTAACCCAGCCATGCCTCTCCATTTCTCCACAATTAACTTTGCGTTGGTGCTGTGCTGTCTCTCACTGGCCTCGGCGTGGGGGCAGGTCTCGGTGAGGTCAGGCGTTGAGCCACAACGGCTTTTTGCCGGTGACGGGCGCGTGATTGAATTGCGCTTGCACAACCCGGCGAACATCGCCGTAACACTTGACGGACGAATCCGTCTGCTCCAAACCAGTTCGACAACCGTTGTCCCCGTGGCCGATTGGCCGTGGAAGAAGATGGAGGTATTGCCGGGGCAGACAATTTTGGAGTCAGCAACCGTCAGCATTCCAGTCGTGAAAGCCGAGACGCGGTTTTTCATCCAATGGCTCGAAACGACCAACAAGGTTTTGGGCACGACGGAAGTTCTGGTTTATCCGACGAACCTGCTCGCAGAACTCAAACCTTTGGCCGGCGACGCACTGCTCGGCATATTCGATCCGGCGAATCAACTCCAACCTTTGCTGCGAGCGCTCGCTGTTGAATGCCAGGATTTGGTCGAGGAAGGCACAGACAAATTTCATGGCCAGCTCGCCCTCTTCGGACCGTTCGATTCCAGGCAACAAATGCGTCCCGGTCTGGCCGAGGAGGTTCGTTCGCTCGCGAAGCGGGGCGTGGCCGTGGTCTGGCTGCAACCGCCGCCGGAACGCCATGCGGCCCTCAAACCTTCCTTCTACACCGTGCGCGCGGGCCCTGGCACCGTGGTCGTCGCCCAAGGTGACATGGTGTCGCGACTGGCGGAAAATCCGCAGGCGCAATTGAATTTGATCCGGCTGGCGATGGTCGCCTTGCATCCCGAGCCGTTGGATTTGCCGGCAACTCGAAACTCAAACTAAAACCAAATTATGAAAACCATCCGAACCATCCTGGTAGTTCTCCTGGCCATCGCCCCCTTAGGCGTGGCCGCTGCCGCCGAATCCCAGGTGCTCACCGTGGCCGTCTTCGACTTCGAATCGAAAGACGAAGCCGTGCGCGAGCTCGGGCCAAAGGTCGCCACGCTCATCAACGCCTCGCTCTCCGCCGAAGCGAACCTGATCACCGTGGAACGAGCGGAACTGGAGAAAGTCCTGGGCGAACAGGAGCTGGGCCTGTCCGGTACGGTCAGCGCCGACACGGCGGCGAAAGTCGGCCACCTGACTGGCGCAAAGGTTCTGGTGACGGGCCGCGTGTTCAAGGTGGACAAGGAAACCATCATCGTCGCCAAAGTCATCGGCACGGAAACCAGCCGCGTTTATGGTGAGATGGTTAAGGGCGCATCGTCGGTTGCGATCACCGATCTGTCAGGGGAACTGGCGAAGAAGATCGCCGC
>JANXWY010000329.1 GCA_025350905.1 Verrucomicrobiota bacterium | reverse complement strand
CTACTTAAAGGCCGAAGTGGAGGCCTGGGAACAACGACGTAACGCGGCGGGATGCCAGATTCAATGGACTTTCACCCGCCAGGATGCCGACCAAAAGCTGGGGCGACATTATGTAACGTAACTATATTGGCACAATACTAGAAGACCCCGGCGAAGTTGACAAGGTTTATCTCCGGCGCGCGGTGATTGCTGATTGCTTGCAATCTCGCCGACGCAAATTCAAGATCCGGTCATGCAAGTGCCTGCGGGGAACCCAAGCCCCGGCGCGTCAGCCGGCGCCGCGGCGCCCGACCTGCCTGTGCCGGACCGGTTGAATTTCGCCCTGGTCTGGCTCGTATTTTTCGGCGCCATCACTCTGCTGTGGCTGGCTTCCCGCGTCACCACCTGGGGCGCGGTCTTGGCCATTGGCATCGCCTTTTCCTATCTTCTCCTGACCAATTACGCCCTCCTCCACGAAGCGACCCACGGCAATCTGCAAAGCGGTGCGCGCGGCAACTACTGGCTGGGCGTGATCGCCGGGTTGTTGTTTCCGATTCCGTTCAGCATGGTGCGTCACACCCACCAGGGACATCACGCACACAATCGCACCGATGCAGAACTGTTTGATCTCTACTATCCCGGGGACAACCGCTTCCTCAAATATGCGCGGTGGTATGGCATTTTATGCGGGCTGTTCTGGCCGTTGATCCCGTTGGGCACGGTGGTGTATGCCCTCGCCCCGCGCGTCCTAACCGCCCTGTTTCCGCACCCGGCGGCGGGCGGTTATTTGTTCGGCACCAATCGCACCGCGACCTTGGGCGCGGTGCGACTGGAATTGCTGCTGATCGTCGCCTTCTTTGGCACGCTTTTCTGGCTGCTGGATCTGCACTGGCAAAACACCCTGATCCTATACGCCTGCTTCTCGTTCAACTGGTCCACGCGCCAATACATCGGCCACGCCTTCAGCAAACGCGACCTCGTCGAAGGGGCCTGGAATCTCCAGCACAATCGATTCATGAGCGCACTGCTGCTCCACGGCGAATACGACCTCAGCCACCATCGGCATCCCGAGGTTTCCTGGATTTATCTGCCGCGCCTGACGCCGCCCGGCGAAGATCGGCCGGGGTATCTGCAACAATACTGGCGCCAATGGCTCGGCCCACGACCCGCGACCGAACCGGAGCCCGACGCTCGCCAACTCGCCGCCGCGCCGCAATGACGGGGGAGCGGCGAGTACCCTTCTGTGCTTGGCCCGGTTGGGCGCATTTACGTCTCGCTGGGCGGCAAACATTGCTCGTCTCAGCCTGGTTTGTTTTCGTCTATGTGGGCGCAGACTGGGTAACGGCGCAGCGCGCGACGCGGGTGCGGATTTACTTTAGCGACGAATTGAAACTCCCGCTCGTTCCCGCCTTCCTCGTTGGCTACATGAGTATCTACGTGCTGTTTCTGGCCGCCCCATTCGTGCTCCGGACGCGCCGGGAATTCATCAGCCTGGCGCGGGCGCAGGCGCTCGCTATCTTGGTTGCCGGAATTTGTTTTATGATGATCCCGGCGCACCTCGGCTTCCCACCTGCTACCGATTTGGAGTTGGGAAAGTGGCGCGCGCTGTTCCGTTTTGCCGACCAGTTAAACCTCGACTACAACCTGGTGCCTTCGCTCCATGTCGCGCTAAGCGTCATCTGCCTGGAGCTGTTTGTGCCGCACGCCGGCGCCGCTGGTAAATTAGTGTTGCGACTGTGGGCCGGGCTGATCGCGGCCGCCACCGTGCTCACGCATCAGCATCAGCTTGTGGATGCGGTCACAGGATATTTGTTGGCGGGGGCGGTGTTACTCTGGGTCCGCCGGGCGCGCCATTGAACCCAACGCGGGGGCCATCGAAATTAACAACGCGCGTCGCCCGCTATTCCGCTTGAAGCTCTCCGCCATCCGCCCTACACCTTGGGCAACAAATGCAACCGTTGCCACCACGCCCGCTTCGAATTGCGCTCGTCTCACCGAAAGGCCCGCTCTACCGGCATCGCGGTGGCATCTGGAAAAAATCCCTGCGCTATCAACCGTTGACGTTGACCACCTTGGCGGCGTTGGTGCCGCCGGAGCTTCCCACGGATTTGGAGTTGTTCGATGAAGGCATCGCGGAAGTTCCGCTGGATCTGACGGCCGACCTGATCGGCTTGACGGTCATCACCGGCACCGCAAGGCGGGCGTACCAACTCGCCGACCATTTTCGCCAGCGCGGCATTACGGTAGTACTCGGCGGGCCGCATGTGACGCTCATTCCCGAAGACGCTGCACCGCATGCCGACGCCATCGTGATTGGTTACGCCGAGGATTCCTGGCCGCAATTGCTCCGCGACTTCGCCACCGGCCAGCTGCGACCGCGCTACGATCAAGCGCCGGGTCTCGAGCTTGCGGATCGCCCCTTCGCCCGCCGCGAACTCCTGCCGGGCCATCGCTATCTGACCAATAATGTTTTTGAAGCCACTCGCGGCTGCATCCACAACTGCGATTTCTGCGTCGTGCCGACCGCCTGGGGCCGCAAGCCCTACCAAAAGCCGGTGGCCCAAGTGATCGCTGACATTCGCCAGCACGGCGCGCGCAAGCTCATCTTCGTGGACCTGAACCTCATCGCCGACCGCGAGTATGCCCGGCAACTTTTCACAGCGCTGACGCCGCTGCGGGTTCAGTGGTATGGCCTGGCGACGGTGCTGCTCGCCGACGACGCGGAATTGTTGAAGCTCGCGGAGCGGAGCGGCTGCAAAGGTTTGTTGATGGGGCTCGAATCCATCTCTCCGCAAAATCTTCGTCAAAATCACAAAGGCTTCAATTCCCCGGACAAATTTGTCCAAGTCGTGCAGCGACTCCACGATCATGGCATCGCCTTGCAAGGCTGCTTCGTCTTCGGCCTCGACCACGACGAACCGGATGTGTTCCTCAAGACGGCCGAGTTCGCCGTGGAGGCTCGGATCGATCTACCGCGCTTTGCCATTGTGACCCCCTTTCCCAACACGCCGCTCTACCAACGACTCGTGGCTGAGGACCGCCTCCTCACGCGCAACTGGGAACTGTACGACGGGCAACACGTCGTCTTTCAGCCGGCCCGCATGAGCGTCGAGGAACTGGCGCACGGCACCGAGGCGGCCTGGAAGCACGCGTACAGTTTTCGCTCCATCGCTCGCCGGATAGTGCATTCACCCGCCCCGTGGCCGGTGACACTGGGCACGAACCTCGGCTACCGCTTTTACGCAAATCATCTGAGTCGCTTCTACAATTGCGATTGGATCATTCCCCGGGGTGACCGGAACGTAGCGGCGGGCGTCTCGCTTGCCGTAGAGCCGGGCATCCTGCCCGGCGGAAAAACCATCGCCGGCACCGAGCGCGTTGGAGGTTTTCACGCCGTTCCGGCCAGCGGAACCCCAGCGGCTAAATCATGCGCCTGACGCTCATCCACCCCTGCATCGGGCGAAAACCGGGGCAGAAATACATCCGCACCTGGCAGATGGAATCGTTGCCCGCCGCGACGCTCGCGGGGTTGACCCCGAAGGACGTGGAAGTGCGGTTTTACGACGACCGCATGGAGGCCATTCCCTTCGACGAGGCCACGGACCTCGTCGCCATCAGTGTCGAGACCTACACCGCCAAACGCGCGTATCAGATTGCCTCCGAATATCGCCGCCGCCGCGTGCCGGTGGTCATGGGCGGATTTCACGCCACGCTGTGTCCGGAAGAGGTGGCGCGTTACGCCGAGGCCGTCGTGTGCGGCGAGGCGGAGCAACTCTGGCCGGGCGTATTGGATGATGCGCGCCACGGTCGGTTGGAAAAGTTCTATCGCCAAACGGAGCGACCTTCGCTCGCTCAGCTAAAACCGGACCGATCTATCTTTCGCGGCAAGCGCTATCTACCCATCGGCTTGATTGAGGCCGGACGCGGCTGTCATTTCAAATGTGATTTCTGTGCCGTACAAACGGTCTTCAAATCCACGCAAACCCGCCGCCCCGTGGACGACATTCTTGCGGAGATCAAACCGCTGACGCGCGAACGGAAATTGTTTTTTTTCGTGGATGACAACATCACTTCCAACCTGGAGCAAGCGAAGGAGTTTTTCCGTGCGTTGATCCCGCTCAAAATTCGTTGGGTCAGCCAGGCGAGCATAAATGCCGCACACGACGAGGAATTTCTGGAACTCCTCTTCCGCAGTGGTTGTCAGGGGGTGCTGATTGGCTTCGAGAGCTTGAATCCCGCGAACCTCAAGGACATGAACAAGGCCTTCAATACCATGCGCGGTGGTTTTGAAAAAGCGCTCGCGAACTTGCGTAAACACCACGTCCGGGTCTATGGCACTTTCATCTTTGGCTACGATCGCGATACGCCGGACAGTTTCGCTGAAACTGTCGCGTTTGCCCGGGAACAATCACTTTACATTGCCGCCTTCAACCACCTCACGCCGTTTCCCGGAACGCCACTCTACCAGCGACTCCAAAGCGAAGGCCGGTTGCTTTACGAGCATTGGTGGCTGGATGAGCGCTACAGCTACAACCGGATTCCCTTTCAGCCGCGCGGCATGTCGCCGGAACTGCTGCAACAAAAATGTCTCGCCGCGCGGCGCGAGTTTTATTCCTGGCCCAGCATCGCCCAACGCGGCCTGGCCCGCGTGAATCGCAGCAACTGGTTCATGTGGCGGAATTTTTATTTGATCAACGGCCTGCATCGCAACGATGTGAGCCTGCGGGATCATTACCCACTCGGAGACGAATCATGGCGGGGACGACTTTTGACCGCGAACTAATGCGCCCGCGAGGTGTTCGCGGCCCGTTTGCGCTCGCCACACCCGCGGATGACGCCGAAATCCGCCGGCTGCTGCGCGAAAATCCGATGCCCGGACGGATCGCGCTCACGCTCGAACGCGAGCCGAATTATTTCGCCGACGCGAACTGGCCGGGAACGATAAAGCAAACCATCCTTGCCAAGACTGACGGGCGCGTGGTCTGCGTCGGCAGTTGTGTGATTCGGGAACGTTTCGTAAACGGCCAGCCCCGGCGCGTGGGCTATCTCGGCGGTTTGCGGTTGGAGGCGCAGGCGGCGGGGCGCTTTGATATTTTGCGCCGTGGCTACCAGTTTTTCCGCGAGCTTCAAACCGGTGCGCCGGCGGATTTCTATTTTACCAGCATCGCCACCGACAACCTACGGGCTCGAAGCTTTCTGGAGCGCGGCCTACCCGGAATGCCCACTTACGAATTCCTCGGCGAATTCGTGACCGTGCTCCTCCCAGTGAAGCGCCGGTCTCCGCCCCGGCCATTTTCGGACCGTCCACCGATTCGCGCCGGGTCGGAGAACGGCGCTCCGGACGGAAGCGAACTGCTTGACGGCCTGAATAAACTGGGTCGCCAGCACCAATTTGCGGCGTGCTGGTCACCGCAAGAATTCGATGCCCTGCCGGCGCTGGGGTTACCCATGGAAAATTTTTACTCCGCGAGTATCAGCGGACGCCTCCGGGCGACCGCCGCACTTTGGGATCAGCGCACCTTCAAACAAACGGTGATCCGCCGCTATGCCCCATGGCTGGCGGTGACTCGGCCGGCGGTAAACCTCGCGGCGTGCCTGCTGGGCACCCCGCGTTTACCCTCGGTCGGCGCCACGCTCGCGCAGGCCTTTGTTTCCCCTCTCGCCGTCGAGCCGGACAACGTCGGCGACCTCATTGCCTTGGTCGCCGAGTTGCGGGTGCGCGCGGCGGGTCGAGGAATTGAATTGCTCACGCTCGGCCTTGCCGCCAACGACCCACGGCTCGCCGCGCTGCGGCGGCCCTTTCGGGGGCGCGAATACCGCAGCCGGCTTTACGTGGTGCGTTGGCCGAGACTGGGCGGTGCCGCACGCGAGTTGGACGGACGTTGCCTCGGTCCGGAAGTGGCCTTGTTGTGAAGCCTGTGGCCACCAGCTCTTTCCAGATTGTGCCGCGCGCGGAGCTCACCCCGATGCAAACGGATGAAATGTTTCAACTGCTCGCACACCATTTCGCCGGGGTGACGCGGGCGCAATTCGCACGCGACCTCGCCGAGAAAAATTGGGCGGTGCTCCTCCGCCGCGACTCACGCCTCGTTGGTTTTACAACGCTACTGGTTTACGAGACCACCTTTGACGGCGCGCCGGTAAGCGTCGTGTATTCCGGTGACACGATCGTGGCGCCCGAGGCGTGGGGCTCAACCGCCCTGGCCCGCGGCTGGATCACCGCGGTCCAGCAACTGCGCGAACGCTATTCGCGCGGGAAATATTTCTGGCTGCTGCTGACCTCGGGTTTTCGCACGTACCGTTTTCTGCCGGTTTTCTGGCGCGAATTCCACCCGTGCTACGCGACGCGGGCCCCGGACCAGCTCGAGCGGCTGCGGGCCCAGCTCGCGACCGAACGCTTCGGTGCGCAATACAATCCCGCGACCGGAGTGGTGAGCTTTGTCCAGCCGCAGCGCCTGCTGGGCGGGTTGCAGGCCATTCCCGCCGGACGGGTTGCCGATCCGCACGTGGCCTTCTTTGCCGCGTGCAATCCCGGCCATTCGCGCGGCGACGAATTGGTCTGTCTCACCGAGCTGAGTAACGACAACCTAACCGCCGCCGGGCGCCGCATGGCGGCGCCGCGAATTGATGAAACTCCTTGCCAGCCTCGCTAATTCGCTGTGGGTCGCGTCCAGCGGGCCGGACTGGTGGCGCTTTCGCACGGCGCTGAACCAACCCGGCGCGACCCAAAGCGAATGGTTGCGCCGGCATCTGGCGCGGAATGCCAATTGCGAATTTGCCCGCCGACATCATCTCGCATCCGTACGCAGCCATGAAGATTTTGTGCGGCGCGTTCCTCTCGCGGACTACGAGCAGCACGAAGCTTGGATTGAGCGGATCCAGCGCGGTGAACCGCGCGTCCTGACGGGCGAACCGGTCACACACTTCATCCCAACGAGCGGCTCGACCGGCGCCCGGAAATTGATTCCGTTCACCGCTGGTTTGCAATGTGATTTCAATCGAGCCATCGGGCCATGGATTTGTGATCTGGCATTTCAACATCCGGAAATGCTGGGCGGCCCGGCGTATTGGTCCATCACGCCGTCCGGGACCGGAAGCGCAGTGCAAACTTCCGGCGTGCCGATCGGTTTCGAGGACGATGTCAGCTATCTCGGTGGGGCGCGGAAATGGCTCGTCCAAGCCGCGCTGGTCGCACCGCCAACCTTGGGGTCGATGGCCGACCTGGAGGAGTTTCGCTACCAGACGTTGCTCTGCCTGGTGCAACAACGCGAATTGCGATTGATTTCAATCTGGCATCCATCCTTCCTCGCGCTGCTGCTCGATGCCCTGCCCGCTCACTGGAATAGTCTGGTGGCCGCTTCGGGTAACGCGCGGGAACTGAAGTGCGCCGATCCGCGCCAGCCGGAAACCATCTGGCCGCGCCTGCGACTCATCAGTTGCTGGGGAGACGGTCACGCCGAACTCGCCCAAGCGGATTTGCAGCGACGGTTTCCCCGAGTGGCTATTCAATCGAAAGGCCTGTTCGCCACCGAAGCTTGCGTCACGCTTCCGTTTGCCGGCGCGCACCCGGTTGCGGTCCGCTCGCATTTCTTTGAGTTCATCGATGAACACGGCCGGATTCAACTCCTGGATGATTTACGCGCCGGCGAGAAGTATGAGGTGGTCGTTACGACGAGCGGTGGACTCTGGCGCTATCGACTCGGGGATTGTGTCCAAGTGAATGGTCAGGTCGGCAAAACGGCCTCGCTGCGCTTTCTCGCTCGAAGTGGAAACGTCTCCGATTTGTGCGGCGAAAAGCTTTCCGAGGTGTTTGTGGCCGGCGCGATCCAGGCCGTCCTGGAGCCGGAAAATCGAAGGCTGCGCTTCGCGATGCTCGCGCCCGAGCGCACCTCCGTCGGCTGGCATTACACTCTGTACGTGGAGGGAGACTTAGAATCGCAGGCGCTGGACAAGAAACTCGAAGCGCTGCTGCAGGCCAATCCCCAGTATGCCTATTGCCGGAGCCTGGGCCAGTTGCAGCCAGTGCGGGTCTTTCAGATTACCGCCCAGGGACAGGAGACCTTTCTGACAGCGGAGGCCGCCGCCGGTCGGCAGTTAGGCAGCGTCAAACCCTGCCATCTTTCGCAGGTGACCGAATGGTCCAGCCGTTTTACCGGCACCTACCGTCACTGAACCGCCGCGAGTCCTCGGCGCCATTCCCCTTCAATTCGGGGCCGCGGCAAAAGGCAACCGGCGCGCCAATTCAATGCGCTTGTCTCCGGGCGGCGGCGCACTACACTCCGCGCCCTCATGGTGGATTTGAACACGCTCAACCCACAGCAACGCCAGGCTGCGGAAACGATCAACGGCCCGGTCCTGATTCTGGCCGGCGCCGGCACGGGCAAGACGCGCGTTATCACCTTTCGCATCGCCTACATGATTGCACGCGGCATCGCGCCGGACCACATTCTCGCCGTCACCTTCACCAACAAGGCCGCCCGGGAAATGCAGCAGCGCGCGAGCAAGTTGATTCCCCGCGCCCGGGCCCAGGCCGACGAAAAACCGCCCCGCCCGACCATCTGCACCTTTCACTCGCTCTGCGTCCGCATCCTGCGCCAGCACATCGAAAAACTGGGCTACAAACGCAACTTCGTCATTTACGACGAATCGGAACAACTCGGGGCGATCAAAAAGATTCTCGCGCACATTTCCGCCAAGGGCGAGAAGACCGACCCCGCTGCCATTCTCTCCCTCCTGAGTCGTTTCAAAAACGGTGGTGAGCGCGCGGCCGTGTTCGGCGACCCCAATGTTCGCGCGCTGGCCGAACACGTCGCCAAGCGCTATGAAACCGCGCTCCATGCCTGCAACGCCGTGGACTTCGACGACTTGATCTTGCTCACGCTCCGGCTCTTCAACGAGCATCCCGACGCGCTCGAAGCCTGCCGCGCCAAGTACCGTTACGTGATGGTGGATGAGTATCAGGACACGAATGCAGCGCAGTTTCAGCTCGTCAATCTGCTCACCGTGAAACATCGCAATCTTTGTGTCGTCGGCGATGACGACCAGAGCATCTACGGCTGGCGCGGCGCAGAGATCGCCAACCTGCTCGACCTGGAAAAGCACTTCCCGGAGGTCAAGATCGTGAAACTGGAACAAAATTACCGCTCCACAAATACGATCCTGAACGCCGCCAATGCGCTCATCAAACACAACGTTCGCCGCCGCCCCAAGCAGCTCTGGTCGCAAAAAGGCCAGGGTGCCAAGATCGCCCTGCGCGCCTACGACACGGACGAAGACGAAGCGCGCGAAGTGGTGGCCGGCATCGAATTCGCGCGCCTCGCCCATCGCATCACCTGGGCGCAAAACGCGATTCTATTTCGCACCAACTTGCAGGCGCGCGCCCTCGAAACCGGCCTGCGCGGGGCGGGCGTTCGTTATCACCTCATCGGCGGACAAAGTTATTTTGACCGCCGCGAAGTCCGTGACTTCCTGGCTTATCTCAAGACGTTCATCAATCCGCACGACGACATCAGCCTGCTCCGTATCGCCAACACGCCCACCCGCGGCTTGAGCGACGTCACGATGGAACGGCTGCTCGGCGCGAGCCATGAACGGAAGGGATCGGTCTTCACCGCGATGAAAAATCCGGCGGTGACGACCACGTTTCAGGCGCGTACGCGCGAAAGCATCGAGGCGTTCGTGGAATTCATCGAACGGACGCGGAGTCAGTTGTTGAACCGCCCTCACCCCAGCCCTCTCCCCCAGGAGAGGGAGAATCACCCGCCGGCTCACGCAAAATCGAGCGCGCCAATAATCCCGACCGACTCACGAGTTTTCGGCGACGCCCCATCGCTGTCCCCTCTCCCCGGA